>NZ_JBHWIJ010000187.1:4433-17029 GCF_042732255.1 Kitasatospora sp. NPDC059803
CCCGGGGGCCCGGGGGGCGAAACCGGCCCCCCTCGCCCCCCGCCTCCCCCCCCCCCCCCCCGTGGGGGCGGCGGGGGCGCCACCGGGCGCCACGCTGCTCGTGCACTCCTCGCTGCGCTCCCTCGGCTGGGTCTCCGGCGGGCCGGTCACCGTCGTCCAGGCCCTGCTCGACGCCCTCGGGCCGACCGGCACCCTCGTCGTCCCCACCCACACCGGGGACAACTCCGACCCCGCCGGCTGGTCCAACCCGCCGGTGCCGGAGGCCTGGTGGCCCGACATCCGGGCGTCCTGGCCCGCGTACGACCCGCACGTGAGCCCCACCCTGGGGATGGGCGCCATCCCCGAGACCGTCCGGATCTGGCCCGGCGCCCGGCGCAGCGCCCACCCGCAGACCTCCTTCGCCGCCCTCGGCCCGGGCGCCGCCGAGACCACCGACGGACACGCCCTCGACTGCCTGCTCGGCGAGTCCAGCCCGCTCGCCCGACTGGAGGACCGCGACGCCCAGGTCCTGCTGCTGGGCGCCGACTTCGGCTCCTGCACCTGCTTCCACCTCGCCGAGTACCGCGTCCCGGGCCCGAGCGAGGACGTCTCCTTCGCCACCCTCACCCCCGAGGGCCGGCAATGGCTCACCGTCCGCGACCGGGCCATCAACGCCGACGACTTCGCCGAACTCGGCACCGCCTTCGAGGCCGACCACCCGAAGGCCGTCCGCCACGCCACGGTCGGCGTCGCCACCACCCGCCTCTTCCGCCTCCGCGACGCCGTCGCCTACGCACAGCACTGGCTGCCCGAGCACCGGGCGTAGGACAGGACGTGTCCGACGTCAGGTCCGGGGCGTCTTCTCCCCGTGGACGGCGGTGTACTCGGCCGCCAGCCACGGCCCGAGGTCCTCGGTGAGCACCTTGAGGACGGTCGGGTCCGCCGTCGGCGTACGGGCCACGGTCGCCGCCAGACGCATCTGCTCGGCGCGCTCCGGGTAGTAGCGGGCGAACGCCCCGGCGGACTCGGTGAGATCGCTGGTCCAGCCACCCCACCGCGGCATCACCAGGGTGAAGCCCGTCCGCACGATCCGGCGGGCGACCGCGCGACTGAGCGCCCGGCGCTCGGCGGGCGTACCGGCCGAGCCCGCCCGCTCGCGCCAGCGCGGGAGGGCCAGGGCGAGATCGCCGTTGGTCTCGCGGGCGAGCGTGGAGGTGGGGCGGTAGCGCGGCAGTCCGGCGGCGAGGTCGTCACCGAGCAAAGGCGTGCACAGGCAGGCCACGAACCAGCCCAGATCGTGACGTTCGAGCTCGCTCAGCAGCGTGTCCGCGCTGAACAGGAGGATTCCGACACCGTTGACCTGCGGGAAGGAAGCATCGAGCCGGGATTCGAGCGCATCGGCGTCAGCCCGGTCGGCGGCGGAGGGCTCCTGCCTCAGGGCGAGCAGGAGATCGAGATCGGAGACCTCGGGGATCGCGGTGCCGCGCGGGATGCTGCCGTAGAGGTAGGCGCTGTGCAGCCGGGGGAGGTCGAAGACCTCGGCGATCAGCGTCCGGGCGGCGGCGACCACGGATGCGAACGCCTCGGGCACCCGGCCCAACGAGCCCTCCCGTGCGATGAAGCCGTCGTCGTCCAGTCCCGCGGTAGTCATGGGCGTACTCTGCCGGTTCGCGCACCCCCGAGCGAGCCGATTTCGGACGCCGGGCGTGGCCGATCGTCAACTCCCCGGCGATTCCCGGGCATCATTCCAGGCACGGACGCGCGGGGAACGGCGTTGAACCCGGGAAGCACCTCGCGCCACCGTCGCCGCACTCCGACGAGCACGCTCCCCGGAACGACGAGCCGCAGGACGGGGAGCAGGGCCGCGCGCGGGCCCGCGGAGGAGCGGCGCCCGTATGCGGCCTGCCCTCCGGAGGATGATCCCCATGCAGCCCGACCCTCAGCCCACCTCGAAGCCCGCCCCGCAGGCCTCCCCGCAGGCCTCCCCGCAGGCCGTCAAGATCGGCCTCGGTCTGCCCCTCCACGACCCCGTCCTGCTGTTCGAGTGGGCCCGGCGGGCCGACGCCGGCCCGTTCAGCACGCTCGGCCTGGCGGACCGGGTGGTGTTCGACAACCCCGAACCGCTGGTGACGCTGGCCGCCCTGGCCGGCGCCACGTCCCGCGTCCGCCTGCAGACCGAGGTGCTGCTCGCGCCGCACCACGTCCCCGCGCTGCTCGCCAAGCAGACCGCCACCCTGGACCTGCTCTCCGGCGGGCGGTTCACGCTCGGCCTCGGCGTCGGCGGCCGGGAGGACGACTTCCTGGCCGCCGGCATCGACCCGCGCCGCCGGGGCCGGCTCCTGGACGAGCGGATGGCGGTGCTGCGCCGCCTCTGGGCCGGTGAGCCGTTCGGCGAGGGGGTCGGCCCGGTCGGGCCCGCGCCTGCGACGCCCGGCGGCCCCGAGGTGCTGTTCGGCGGCTTCGCCCCGGCCGCGCTGGACCGGGTCGGCCGGTTCGGGGACGGCTTCCTCGGCGCGGGAGTGCCGCCGGAGGCGATGGCCGGGCTGTTCCAGGACGTCGAGAAGTCCTGGCAGCGGCACGGCCGGGACGGCCGGCCCCGGCTGGTCGCCCAGGCGAACGCCGTCCTCGGCCCGGCGGAGACGGTCGAGCAGGCCCGGCGCAACATCCGCGCGTACTACGAGTCCAGCGGCCGCGCCGACCGGATGGAAGAGGGCCTGCTCACCACGCCGGAGGCGATCCGGGCCGCCGTGGCCGGTTTCACGGCCATCGGCGCGGACGAGGTGATGCTGTACTGCTGGTCCCCCGAGGTGGACCAGGTGGACCGCTTCGCCGAACTGCTGTTCCGGTAGCGGTCGGTCGCAGAGGCGGGGATCAGTTCGGGATGCTGGAGATCAGTGCGGGATGCCGGGGATCAGTGCGGGATGCCCGCGATCAGCTCCTGTGCGCCCTGCCGCTTGAGCGCCAGCGCCGTGGAGGTGCCGAGGTCCTCGGGGCTGAGCGCGCCGGCCCACTCGTGGGCGTCCAGCACCTGCTTGCCGTCCGGGCTGAAGACCCGGCCGCGCATCGAGAGCCGGCCGTCCGGTTCGGCCCTGGCGTAGCCGGCGATCGGGCTGTTGCAGTGGCCCTGGAGGACGTGCAGGAACATCCGCTCGGCCGCCGCCTCGCGCCAGGTGTCGCGGTGGCCGAGCGCGGCGACCGCGTCGACGGTGACGACATCGTCCTCGCGGCACTGCAGGACGAGGATGCCGGCGCCGATCGGCGGGCACATCGCGTCGAGGTCCAGGATCTCGGTGATCCGCGCCTGCTCGCCGATCCGCTCCAGCCCGGAGGCGGCGAGCAGCAGCGCGTCGGCCTCCCCGGCGGCCAGCTTGGCCAGCCGGCTGTTGGCGTTGCCGCGGATCGGCACGCACACCAGGTGTGGGTGGGAGGCGGCGAGTTGGGCGACCCGGCGGACGGAGGAGGTGCCGATCCGGGTGCCGGGCGGCAGTTCGACGAGGGTCAGGCCGCCGGGGTGGACGAGGGCGTCGCGGATGTCGTCGCGGCGCAGGTAGGCGGCGAAGACGGTGCCGGCGGGCAGCGGGCGGTCGGCGGGCACGTCCTTGAGGCAGTGCACGGCGACGTCGGCCTCCCCGGCGAGCAGCGCGGCGTCGACCTCCTTGGTGAACGCGCCCTTCCCGCCGAGCCGGGCGAGGTCGCCCATCCAGCGGTCGCCGGAGGTGGTGACCGGCACCACCTCGGTGCGCAGGCCCGGGTGCAGGGCGGCGAGTTCGGCGCGGACCCGCTCGACCTGGGCGAGCGCCATGGGCGAGGAGCGGGAGACGATGCGGATCAGCTCAGCGGTGGCCATGGCGCGATGATAGGCGCTCGAACGCCGGGCTCTGACCCGGCGTCAGCCATGCGGCGGAAGGCCCGCCGGACGGCACCCGGACGGCCGGGCGGCGAACCGTCCGACCGTCCGTGTGCCGCCCGCGTGTCGGCCGCGCTCACTCGTTGTGCAGCACCTCGGCGATCGGCAGCCGGGCCGCCGAGCGGGCCGGGACGTGGGCGCCGAGGACGGCGATCGCGACGCCCGCCAGCGCGAGCCCGGCGAGCAGCGGGGCGCCCCAGACGTCGATCATGTGCTCCGGGAAGGCCAGGATCCGGACGTTCTCGGCGATCAGCCGGTGCACCACGATCCCGACCGGGATGCCGATGACGCCGCTGAGCGCGCCCTGCCAGGCCACCGAGGTGACCGTCATCGCGACGACCTGGCGTGGCGTCATGCCGATGGACTTCAGCATGCCGATGTCCCGGCGGCGCTCGCGGATGGTGAGCAGCAGGGTGTTGAAGACGCCCAGCGAGGCGACCACCGACAGCAGGACGGTGAAGGTCGTGCTGAAGGTCTGGATAGCGACGACGGGCCCCGCCGAACTCTCGACGACCACCGAGGGCGTCAGGCTCGGGTCGGCGGCCCCGACCGCCTTCTGGTACGCGGCGGCGTCGGCGCCGTCGGCGAGCCGCACGTCGTACTCGACCGTGTGCGGGTCGGGGGTGAGCGCAGCCCGGGTGGCGTCGTTGGAGGTGATCGCGTTCGCGTTGCCCTGGATCTCCTCGCCGACGATGGTGACGGCCCGCTGTCGGCCCTCCAGGGTCAGGGTGATCCGGTCGCCGAGCCTGAGCCCGCGCTGGTCGAGGAAGGCCGGCCCGGCCTGGACCTCGTCCGGCCCGGTCGCCGGGCGGCCCTTGACCACCCGCAGCCACCTGGTGCCGGCGATGTCGTCGCCGCCGTAGAAGTCCATGAAGACGGGCTGGGTGTGGCCGACCACGCCCACTCGGACCAGCCCCCGGGTGACGACCTGCGCGGCCCCGGGGGTGGCGCGCAGCATCGCCTCGGTCTGGGCCGGGGTCAGCTGCGGCTCGACCGTGTTGCCCTGGAAGTGGCCGGTCTGCACGTTGACGTGGATCTTGTCGTCGACCGGGGCCATGCTCCTGGCCAGGGTGCTGCTCAGGCCGGTGGTGACCGTCACGGTGACCACACCGAGCACGATCGCCGCCATGGTCAGCGCCGTCCGGCCCGGGCGGGCGAAGGGCTGGCCGAGGCCGAGGCTGACGGCGCGCGGCAGCCGGGTGCCGCTCAGCCGGCGCTGGACCTTCAGCCCGCGCCCGGTGCGCGGCGCGCTGCCGGCCGAGATCGCCTGGGCGGCGGACAGCCGGTGGGCGCGCGAGGCCGGGACGAACGCGGCGGCGACGACCAGCAGCGGGACGCCGACCAGGGTGGCGGCGGGCAGCCAGCCGGCCGGCTCGATCACGGCGGTGCCGGTCGAGATGCCGCTGAAGGCGGTCTCCAGGATCGGGTACGCCCCCGCCCAGCCGGCCGCCGTCCCGAGGACCGTGCCGACGACCGCGGGCACCGAGACCATGGTCAGGTAGACCGTGACCACCTGGCGCGGGGTGAAGCCGATCGACTTCAGCACGCCGATGTGCCGGTAGCCGGAGACCACCGCGCCGCTCACCACGTTGCCGACGATCAGTGCCGCGACGACCAGCCCGAGCACGCCGAAGACCGTCATCACCGGCAGGTAGGCGTCGGCACCGGCGGAGAAGGCCTGCTTGAGCACCAGGTACGACTGCGCGCTGGCGAGCGCGTCCTTGGGCAGGCCCTCGGTGGCCGTGCCGAGGGAGGCGGTCAGCTGCTGCTCGGTGTCCGCGTCGGCGAAGCGGTAGAGCATCTGACGGCTGGTGGGGTGCAGGGCGGCCGCCTGCTCGGGGACGACCCAGCCGCCGGCGGACTGGCTCATGCTGCCGGCGAAGCCGACGATGGTGAGCTTCAGCCCGGTGGCGGTGGTGAGCGACGTGCCGAGGAGCGTCGTCGCGGCGCCGCCGCCCGGTTGCTGGATGACCACCTCGCCGGGCGCCGTGGCCCAGCGGCCGCCCAGCAGCTGCACCCGGTCCACCGGCCCGGCCGGGTCGGCCCGGCCGACCAGGGTCAGCGGGCCCGGCGGGCGGCCGACCCAGTCGGTGGGGATCTCCACCACGGCCTGGTCGAACGGCCCGGCGGCCGCCTCCACGCCCGGCCGGTGGGCGGTGGCGGCCAGCTGCTCCGCCGAGGCCCTGGCCGGGTCGAAGGCCGCGACGACGTGGGCGCCGCGCTCGGCGGCGAAGGCGTCGTCGAAGGGCGCCCGGGCGGCGCTGATCACGGCGAGGGCGAGCAGCACGGTCGTGGTGGAGCAGAAGACGACCAGGCCGATCACGAAGGTCTGCACCCGGCGGCGCTTCACGGCCGCCCGGGAGGCCCGCCACACGGCGCCGGTCATGCGGACGCCTCCAGGGCCCGCTCGCGCGCCACCTTTCCGTCCGCGACCTCGACCAGGCGGCTGGCGCAGCGGGTGGCCAGGTTGGGGTCGTGGGTGACGATCAGCAGGGTCTGGCCGATCTGGTTGAGGTCGATCAGCAGGTCCATCACCTGCTCGCCGGAGCGGCTGTCCAGCGCGCCGGTCGGCTCGTCC
This sequence comes from Kitasatospora sp. NPDC059803, assembly GCF_042732255.1. NCBI lineage: Bacteria > Bacillati > Actinomycetota > Actinomycetes > Kitasatosporales > Streptomycetaceae > Kitasatospora > Kitasatospora sp. NPDC059803. The sequence goes on from NZ_JBHWIJ010000187.1 coordinate 10,898, forward strand.
GCGAGCAGCAGCGCCGGGCGGTTCATCAGGGCCCGGGCCACCGCGACCCGCTGGCGCTCGCCGCCGCTGAGCGCGGCCGGGTAGGTGTCCTTGCGGTGCGCGACGCCGAGTTCGTCCAGCAGTTCCAGGGCGCGGCGGCGCGCCTGGCGGGCCGTGGTGCCGGTCAGCTGGGCGGCCAGGGCGACGTTGTCGAGGGCGGGCAGGTCGTCGATCAGGTTGAAGAACTGGAAGATCATGCCGATGTGGCGGCGGCGGAACAGGGCCAGCCCGGTCTCGTTCAGCTGCCCGAGGTCCTGGCCGTGCACCCGGACGGTGCCGGAGGTCGGCCGGTCCAGCCCGGCGACCATGTTCAGCAGGGTGGACTTGCCGCACCCGGAGGGGCCCATCACGGCGACCGCCTCGCCCGCCCGGATCCGCAGGTCGACGCCGTCGAGCGCCTTGGCGTCGCCGAACTCCTTGTGGACCCCGGACAGCTCGACGACGGCCTGTGCGTCGTCCGGCGGGGTGGTCCCGTCGTGGTCGTTGCTCATGGTGGACGACGGTAGGCGCGGGCCCCCGGGCCCGGCGTCCCACCCGGGGTGTAGCCGGGGCGGCCGTAGTACCCGGGATGTACGCGGGCGGCACCCCCGGATGATGTCGATCATGGCGTGGGCTGGGAAACTGGCGGTGTGTGGGGAACAGGGACGAACTGGGCCGCCGTAGCGGTGGCGAGTGCGGCGGTGGCGGGTACGGCGGTCGCGGCGGCCGGCTGGCTGGGCGTCGCGCTCGCCCGGGCGCGGCGGCTGCACCGGGCGGCCATCGGCGAGCGCGGCTGGCTGCTGGAACGGGAGCGGGAGAGCGCCGCCCGTACCGCCGTGGACGCCGAACGGGCGCGCATCGCGGCCGAGTTGCACGACATCGTCAGCCACAACGTGAGTCTGATGGTGGTCCAGGCCGGGGCCGCGCGCGAGGTGATCGCCACCATGCCCGCGGAGGCGGCGGCGGCGATGGGCGCCGTCGAGGCCGCCGGGCGCGACGCGATGACCGAGCTGCGGCACCTGCTCGGGCTGCTCGCCCCCGCCGCCGACGGCACCGAGGAGGAGGCGGCGGACGGTTTCGCGCCGCAGCCCAGCCTGAGCCGGCTCGGGCCGCTGATCGACCGGTTCGCCTTCGCCGGGCTGCCGGTGGAGGTGCGGATCTCGGGCGAGCCGAGACCGCTGCCCGGCGGCGTCGACGTGACGGCGTACCGGATCATCCAGGAGGCGCTGACCAACGCGCTCAAACACGGGGACGGGGTGACGGCCGAGGTGACGGTGCGCTACGCGGACCACTACCTGCGGGTGGAAGTGCTCAACAGCGGGCCGAGCGTGCTGGCGGGCGCCCACGCCGCGCCCGCGCAACCCGCCGACGCCGTGCCCGCGCCGCCCGCCCGGCCGGCCGACGGCGCCGGGCGCGGGCTGCTCGGCCTGCGCGAGCGCGTCGCCGTGTACGGCGGCGACCTCGACGCCCGGCGCCGGCTCGGCGGCGGCTACCGGGTCCGCGCCCGCATCCCGCTGGACCGGCCGTGACCGGGGCCGAGGTGCAGCGGGGGCCGGAGCAGCAGCCGGAGCGGGAGCCGGAGCGGGAGCGCCGCCCCCGGGTGGTGATCGCCGACGACCAGGAACTCGTCCGCACCGGCTTCCGGATGATCCTCACCGCGCGCGGCATCGACGTGGTCGCCGAGGCCGCCGACGGCGCCGAGGCGGTGGCGGCCGCCGTCGCGCACCGGCCCGACGTGGCGCTGCTGGACATCCGGATGCCCGGCATGGACGGCCTGGAGGCCGCCCGCCGGATCCTCGCCCGGGCGCCCGGCTGCCGGGTGATCATGCTGACCACCTTCGACCTCGACCACTACGTCTACGCCGCCCTCGCCGCCGGGGCCAGCGGCTTCCTGCTCAAGGACGTCACCTCCGCCCATCTCGCCGCCGCCGTGCGCCTGGTGGACACCGGGGACGCCCTGCTCGCTCCCTCGATCACCCGGCGGCTGGTCGAACGCTTCGCGGCCGGCGCCCCGCGCCCCGCCCCCGGCGCCGACGGCCCGCCGCTGCACCGCAACCTCGCCCCGCTCACCCCGCGCGAGGCGGAGGTGCTGGCGCTGCTCGGACGCGGGCTGTCCAACAGCGAGTTGGCGACCGAACTGACGCTCAGCGAGTCGACGGTGAAGACGCACGTCGCCCGGATCTTCGCCAAGCTCGACCTGCGCGACCGGGCCCAGGCGGTCGTCCTCGCGTACGAGACCGGGCTGGTCTCGCCGGGGGGCGGGCCCGGCTGATACTGATGCCGATACTGATGCTCAGTCAATTCCCTTGATTCGCATGACAATCATCTAGCTAACTCGTTAGAGGTAACTCCCGGTCCGATTCACATTTTTGCCAGTTCATGGGGGAACATCTCTCTGTCCGCGCCCGAACGAGAAATGACCGTTCGGGCGGCATTTTCAAGACATTTGGACAGGCCCGTGACTACCTCCGCCCCCGTGTGGGACTGCCCCTTCAACCACACCGACGGCCTGGAGTTCGACCCGCTCCTCAAGCGGCTGCTCACCGAGGCCCCGATCGCCAGGATCCGACTGCCGCACGGCGAGGGCGAGGCCTGGCTCGCCACCCGCTACGAGGACGTCCGGATCGTCACCACCGACCGGCGGTTCAGCCGCGCCGCCGGCATCGGGCGCGACCTGCCCCGGATGACGCCCGCCCCGATCGCCCAGGCCGAGGCGATCAACCTGATGGACCCGCCGGGCCACAACCGGCTGCGCCGCCTCGTCGCCCAGGGCTTCACCAACCGCCAGGTCGAGCGGATGCGCCCGGCCACCCAGCGGATCGTCGACGGCTACCTCGACGAGATGGCCGAACACGGCTCCCCCGCCGACCTGGTGCACTTCCTCTCCAGCCGGCTCCCGCTCACCACCATCTGCGAACTGCTGGACATCCCCGAGCAGGACCGCGCCGAACTGCGCGGCCACGCCGTCGCCATGATGACGATGGGCCCCGGCAGCCGGGCCGGCCAGGAAGCCGCCAAGGCCGCCCTGCGCGGCTACTTCACCGAGCTGACCGCCGCCCGCCGCGCCCACCCCGGCGAGGACCTGCTCAGCGCCCTCGCCACCGCCCGCGACGGCGACGAGCTGCTGGACGACCAGGAGCTGGCCGTCATGGCGATGGTCCTGCTGGTCACCGGCCACGACACCAGCACCTACCAGCTCAGCAACATCACCTACACCCTGCTCACCCACCCCGAACAGCTCGCCAAGCTGCGCGCCCAGCCCGACCTGCTGCCGCGCGGGCTGGAGGAGCTGCTGCGCTTCATCCCGTTCCGCCAGGGCGTCGGCATCGCCCGGGTCGCCACCGAGGACGTCGAGTTGGGCGGCGTGCTGATCCGGGCCGGCGAGGCCGTCCACGTCTCCTACCTCACCGCCAACCGCGACCCGGCGATGTACGAGCGCCCCGACGAACTCGACCTCGACCGCGGCGCCCCCACCCACATGGCCTTCGGCCACGGCCAGCACCACTGCCCCGGCGCGCACCTGGCCCGGATGGAGCTCCAGGTCGCCATCGGCACCCTGCTGCGGCGCTTCCCCGGCCTGCGGCTCGCCGTCCCGCCGTCCGAACTCGACTGGCACACCGGGTCGATCTGGCGCTACCCCCGCACCCTGCCGCTCGCCTGGTGACCTCCTCCCCGCGCCACCGGCTCCGCCACGGAGCACCGCGCGGCGCCCGTCCGACGCATCCGTAGGCCGCCTGCCCGGGCCGCTCACCAGCCCGCCCGGCCAGGCCACCCAGGGGAGACCCGCACCATGGCAACACTCTGCCGCCCGGCCATCGCCGTACCCGAGAACGTCATCACCCTCGACCAGACCCTCGACCTCGCCCGCAGCCTGCACGCCGGCCACCCCCAACTCGGCCTCGCCCTGCGGCTGATCGAGAACACCGGAGTGCGGACCAGGCACCTGGTCCAGCCGATCGAGCAGACCCTCACCCACCCGGGATTCACCGCGCGCAACGAGGTCTACGAGCGGGAGGCCAAGCTCCGCGTCCCCGAGGTGGTCGAACGGGCCCTGGGGCACGCCGAGTTGGGCGCCCGGGACATCGACCTGATCATCTACGTGTCCTGCACCGGCTTCATGATGCCGTCGCTGACCGCCTGGCTGATCAACGCCCTGGGCTTCCGCTCCGACACCCGCCAGATGCCGATCGCCCAGCTCGGCTGCGCGGCCGGCGGCGCCGCCGTCAACCGCGCGCACGACTTCTGCCGCGCCTACCCGGGCGCCAACGTGCTGATCGTGTCCTGCGAGTTCTGCTCGCTCTGCTACCAGCCGACCGACCTCGGCGTCGGCTCACTGCTCTCCAACGGCCTGTTCGGGGACGCCGTCGCCGCCGTGGTGATGCGCGGACACGGCGGCACCGGCGTGCACGTCGAGCGCAACGGCTCGCACCTCGTCCCGGACACCGAGAACTGGATCTCCTACGGGGTCAAGGACACCGGCTTCCACTTCCAGCTGGACAAGCGGGTGCCCGGCACCATGGAGATGCTCGCTCCGGCGCTGCGCGGCCTGGCCATCGAACACGGCTGGGACGTCTCCGGGTTGGGCTTCTACATCGTGCACGCCGGCGGCCCGCGCATCCTCGACGACCTCTGCCACTTCCTCAACCTGGAGCCGGCCACCTTCCGGTACAGCCGCGCGACGCTGACCGAACGCGGCAACATCGCCAGCGCCGTCGTCTTCGACGCGCTCGCCCGGCTGTTCGCCGACGGCGGCGTGGCCGACGGCACCACCGGCCTGATCGCCGGTTTCGGGCCCGGCATCACCGCCGAGATCTCGCTGGGGAGTTGGGTCGGCGAGCCGGTCGAGGCCGCCCGCCGACGGCCGCGGGCCATCTCCACCTCGGACATCACACTCGTCCATCCGAGCGCCCCCCGGCGTTTCCCGGCCGGCACTACGATCACCGAATGACTGACACCACGCACCAGGCGGACACCGACGACAGATCCGCCGAACTCGCCACCCTCTTCCCCGCGTTGCACGCCCCGCAGTACTGGACCTGGGGCCGGTACGACGCGCTGTTCTCCACCGTGCTGCCGCCGGACGAGCTGGTGACCAACATCCACCTGGTGGGCTTCGCGGACGACAAGGTGGTCCTCTGCCGGGACGACCGGGACCACTGGTTCCTGCCCGGCGGCACCCGGGAGCAGGACGAGAGCATCGCCACCTGCCTGGCGCGCGAGCTGCGCGAGGAGGCCGGCGCCCGGCTGCTCGGCGAGCCGGACTGGCTCGGCGCGCACCGCTGCCGCACCGAGGACCCGACGCCGTACCGGCCGTGGCAGCCGCACCCGGAGAAGGCGTGGCTGTGGGGCTGGGCGGAGGTCGCGGTGGACTCGGCGCCGACCAACCCGGCGGACGGCGAGCAGGTGGTCGAGGTACGGGCGGTGCCGGCGGGCGAGGCGCAGCGGCTGCTGCTGGCCGGGCACGACGCCTGGTGGGGCGAGCTGATCGGGCTGGCCGTGGAGCTGCGGCGGCGGGCCGGGCGGGGCTGATCCCCCGCCCCTCCGAGCCCCCTCTCCGAGATATTCCCGCCGGGCCGGAAGACCACTGGAACGGCCGAACAACAGAGAGCATTGTCCGTTTTGCGGTGATATGACTCGGCCATGGACACCAACATGCTGGCCGTGGACTACCCGGTGCTCAACATCTTCTGGACGATGCTGGAGCTGTTCCTCTGGATCCTCTGGTTCTTCCTGCTGTTCAAGATCATCACGGACATCTTCCGCAGCCACGACCTGGGCGGCTGGGCCAAAGCCGGCTGGCTGCTCCTGGTGATCGTGCTGCCGCTGATCGGTGTGCTGGCCTACGTGATCGCCCGCGGGAAGTCGATGAGCGAGCGGGACGCCGCCCAGGTCCGGCAGAGCGAGGCCGCCGTCAAGGCCTACATCCGGGAGGCGGCCGGAACCGGCGCCCCCGGGGGCGGCGGCAGCCACGTCGACGACCTGGCGAGACTGGCGGACCTGAAGGAGAAGGGCGCCATCTCCGAGGAGGAGTACCAGAAGGCCAAGGACAAGCTCCTGGCCTGACCCGATCCGACCCGCACGGCGGCCGGGGCCGGCGGACGCGCAGACGTCCAC
>NZ_JBHWIJ010000188.1:0-16971 GCF_042732255.1 Kitasatospora sp. NPDC059803
AGGCGTCGGAGTGCGTGCATCGCAAGGCGGAGGAGGGAGTCCATGCGGAGTATCGGCGACCGACGACAACGCGGCGAGGTGCGTGCTCCGACGCCGCGCGCCCGGCGTGATCCGAAAGAGAGCCCCTAGGCCGTTCGGCTGGCCCCGGGGCCGGGGCGGGGGCAGGCTGGGGGGTGAGAGACAGACCCGGCCCTGCCGCACCCCGGCTCGGAGCGCGCCCGGACCGGCCGAGGAGACGGAGCCCGCCATGACCGACATGAGCGAACGGGCCGAGATGAGCACGGACCGTGACGAGGACGTCCGCGCCGCGGATCCCGAAGAGGGCATCACCTCGATGCAGAACCTGCACGCGCAGGACACCTCCCAGGCGGAGGGCGAGCCCACCCTGGAGGAGTCCGGTCCGGACCGCTGAACAGCTGTGAGCACCCGACCGCCCGGTGGGACCGGGCCGTCTTCGCGACCGCAGGTGTCGCTGCCCGGACAGCGGCTCACCGGCGGGGGAGGATAAGCGCATGACCGAACACGATCAAAACGGCAGGCAGGCCCGACCGCCCGTCGACCCGCGCACGTCGTGGGCGACCTGGACCACCCAGTCGATCATCAGCGGCCCCGGCGGGGTCGCCACCACCGAGATCGGCCCCATCTCCGGCGACCTCACCGTGCACACCACCTGGGTGGACGGCGAGGCCCGGCTCACCGTCCAGTACTCCGGCGCGCTGGACTGGTACACGGTGACCGGCAGCCCCGTCCCGGCGGCCGACGAGACCACCGCGCGGGCGATACACCAGGCGATGGTGAACGGCGTCAAGGCCGGCCGGGGCGCGGCCGCCCCGGCCCCGCCGGACAGGCTCTAGCCAGGAGCCCCCCGCCGGACAGGACCCAACCAGAGACCTCAGTCCCCCGGGACGACCTCGCCCCGCACCGCCGGCGCCGCGGCGGCCCAGTAGGCGCGGTCGACCGGGGGACGCGCACGCAGGTCCGCGCGGACCTCGCCGGCCAGCCGGCGGGTGTCGCGCCGGTTGACGGTGGCGCCGATGCCGGCGCCGACCAGCAGCGGGGTGAGCGACGGCAGGCGGCGCAGCGAGCTGCGGGTGAGCCGGCGGCTGAGCTGCTGGCGCACCTCCGCCCCGAGCGCCAGGGCGGCGAACCCGGCCGGCCGGGACAGCAGCTTCGCGTCGATCCCCCGGCGGTTGGCCCAGGCGCTCAGGTAGGCCCCGGCCCGCTGGGTGACACTGCCCGGCGCCCGGGCGCCGTAGACCTCGTGCAGTTCGGCGATCAACTTGATCTCCACGGCCGCGACGGCGAGCGTCTCGGCCGCGATCTCCACCGGCATCGCGGGCGGCACCGGCAGCATCGCCGCCGCGCCCACGCCGGCGCCGAGCGCGCCGGAGGCCCGGGCCGCGCCGGTGACCAGCAGGTCGGCCAGCGCCTCGGGGTCGGCCGCGCCGGGGTGCTGGGCGCGCAGCGTGGCGAGGTCGCGCACGGGGATCCGCGGCGCGGCCTGCACCAGCTGCTCGGTGAGGGCCCGGCCGCCGAACGCGGCACCCTTGGCGGCGACCCGGCCACCCCGGCCGAGCAGGTGGGCCACGTTCGCCACCAGGGCCCGGCCGCGGCCACGGCCGGCCCGGTACTCGGCGATCTGCCACTCGCCCTCGGGCTGCTCGGCCTGCTCGACCAGTTCGGCGAGCTCGCCGGCCAGGCCGGCGTCGGGCACGGGGGCGGGCACGGGGGTCGGGGCGGGCTCGGGGACAGGCCTGGAACGTCCGGGTTTACGGAAGACTGCCATGGATGTCCGGTACCCCCTCCGCCCCCGGGGTACGCCCTACCCGGTGATCTCGACCCCGCGCCAGAACGCCACCCGGCCGCGGATCTCCTCGGCCTCCGGCTTCGGGTCGGCGTAGTACCAGGCCGCGTCGGGGTTGGTCCGCCCGTCCACGTCCAGCGTGTAGTAACCGGCGGTGCCCTTCCAGCCGCAGACGGTGGTGGTGTCGGACGGACGCAGGAATTCGGTCCGGACGGATTCGACCGGAAAGTAGTGGTTGCCCTCGACGACGACGGTCTCGTCGCTCTCGGCGACGACGGTGCCCTGCCAGCGCGCTGTGGTCATGCCGCCGATTCTGCCCCAGGGGCGGACGGCACCCGGGTGGTTCGCGGAAATCGTCCGCGGATGCCGGACGGCCGGGACAGCAACCAGGGCAACGGTCAGGGCAGCGGCTCGGCGTGGACCGGCAGGTGCGGGGACTGGTGGCCGCCGCTGGCGAGCATCCGGACCTCGCCGGCATTGCTGATCTCGGCACGGACGATGCCGCTGGCGTCCTCGTACACCGGGTGTCCGCCCGGGCCCGTCGCGCTGGTGCGGACGACCACGACGACGTCCTGCGGGGCCTGGGTGCCGGGGGTGCCGGGGAAGGTGAGCACGTAACGGTTCGCGGGGGTCATCTCCATCTCCTGTCCCGATTGTCCCGATCTCCTGGTCCCGATGCGCGGCCGCGGTCGGCGGGCCCGCCGAACGGCGGTCGGCCTACGCGGTGGCCTCGGCGGCCCGGGCGGGCACGCCGCGGACCTCCAGCTCGGTGAGCAGCCGGGCGGTGGCCTCGGCGACCGCGTCCACGGCCCGGTCGAAGGCCTCGCGGTTGTGCGCCGCCGGGGCGCGGAACCCGGACACCTTGCGGACGTACTGCAGCGCGGCGGCGCGGAAGTCGTCCTCGTCGGCGTCGAGCGTCACCGGCGGGCGCAACGTCTTGATGTTGCGGCACATGCACCCAGTCTCGCGCGTGGACGCCGTACTGGCGACCCCCTCCCGTCACACGCACCTCACGGCGGCGTCATCCGGCCGGATTAGGATGCCGGACGAACGAATCCCCCCGTCCCGCCGCGCCTCCCCGTCCGCGGGCGTCACCCCGGAGTCACCCCCTTGCCTCTCGCGCTGCTCGCGCTGGCCGTCACCGCGTTCGCCATCGGCACCACCGAATTCGCCGCCATGGGCCTGCTCCCCCAGGTCGCCGACGATCTGCACGTCTCCATCCCGCAGGCCGGCTGGCTGATATCCGCGTACGCGCTGGGCGTGGTCATCGGCGCCCCGCTGCTCACCGCGCTGGCCTCCGGCCGGCCGCGCAAGGCGGTGCTGGTGGCGCTCGCCGGGCTGTTCGCCACCGGCAACCTGCTGTGCGCGCTCGCACCGGACTTCTGGACGCTGGCCGCCGCCCGGCTGATCACCGGACTGCCGCACGGCGCGTTCTTCGGGGCCGGCGCGGTGGCCGCGGCCGAACTGGTGGCCCCCCACCGCCGGGCCCGGGCGGTGGCCGTGATGTTCTCCGGCCTGACCATCGCCAACATCGTCGGCGTGCCGGCCGCCACGCTGCTGGGCCAGCACCTGGGCTGGCGGGCGACCATGCTGGTGGTCGTCCTGATCGCCGCCGCCGGGACGCTCGCCATCGCCCGGCTGGTGCCGTCGCTGCCCTCCCCCGGCCAGGCCGGGCTGCGGCACGAGCTGCGGGCCTTCCGGGACGGGCAGCTGTGGCTGGCGCTGGCCACCGTGGTGTTCGGCTGCGGCGGCTTCTTCGCCTGCTACAGCTACATCGCGCCGCTGCTCACCGAGGTCTCCGGGTACGCCACCGGCTCGGTGACGCTGGTGCTGGCGCTGTTCGGCGTGGGGATGACGATCGGCAACGTGATCGGCGGGTTCGCGGCCGACCGGGCGCTGCGCCCGACGGTCTGCGCCGCCTTCGTGCTGCTGGCCGCCACCCTGGCGCTGTTCGCGGTGACCGCGCACGCCCGCTGGTCGGCCGCCGTCACGGTGGTGCTGATCGGGCTGTTCGGCTTCGCGATCGTGCCGGCGGTGCAGACGCTGGTCCTGCAGAAGGCGCGCAGCGCGCCGACGCTGGCCTCGGCGACGGTGCAGGGCGCGTTCAACCTGGCCAACGCGCAGGGCGCCTACTTCGGCGGGCTGGCCCTGGACGCCGGGTTCGGCTGGACGGCGCCGACCCTGGTGGGCGCCGTCCTGGCCGCTTCGGGCGCGCTGATCGCGGTGCTCGCCTGGGCGGCCGACCGGCGCCGGTCCGTGCCCGCCGCACCCGAGCGGGCCGCGGCGGCTCCGGCCACGGCGGCTCCGGTCGGCGTCCAGAATTAGGCCTGGATCTGGGGTTCAGGCCTGCGGCTGCGCCAGGGGTTCGAGCTCGCGGTGGGCGGCGGCCAGCAGCAGGTAGCCCTCGCCGTTGGCCTTGATGCCGGCCTTCTCGTCCTCGGTCAGCTCGCGGCGGACCTTGGCCGGGACTCCGGCGACCAGCGAGCCGGGCGGCACCCGCATCCCCTGCGGCACCACCGCGCCCGCCGCGACCAGCGAACCGGCGCCGATCCGGGCGCCGTTGAGCACGGTGGCGTTCATCCCGACCAGGGCGTCGTCCTCGACCGCGCAGCCGTGCAGCACCGCGTTGTGCCCGACCGAGATCCGCTCGCCGACCACCAGCGGGAAGCCGGGGTCGGCGTGCAGGGTGCAGTTGTCCTGGATGTTGCTGTCCTGGCCCACGGTGATGGACTCGGCGTCGCCGCGCAGCACCGCCCCGTACCAGACGCCCGCGCCGGGGCCGATCGTCACGTCCCCGACCACGACGGCGTTCGGTGCGAGGAAGGCGCTCGGGTCGACGGTGGGCGCCTTGCCCCCGACTGCGGCGATCAGCGGCTCTGCCATGTCTCGTCCTCCTGGTGACGGTCGGCCGTTCCTGTCGCCGGACAGCGTAGGGGGCGGTCCGACCCGCGGCACCCGCCCTACCCCTGCCCGCCGCACACGCCGGCGTTCACCACCCGCTGCCAGGCGGCGAGGGCCGCGGCCGGATCCGGCGTGTCGTAGAAGGTCGTGCTGTTGGCGAACTGGCGCGTCCCGTCGAGCGAGCCGAGCATCATCGTGCTGTAGCCGGGGATCCCGCCGGCGTGGCCCCAGAACGCGCCGCACGGGGTGTCCACCCGCTGGAGGCCGAGCCCGTAGGCCTGGCCCCCGCCGGGGGCGGTGGTCTTCTGCATCTCGGCGAGTTCGGCGGGGCGCAGCAGCCGGCCGCCGAGCAGGGCGCGGATGAACGTCGTCAGGTCCGCGGTGGTGGAGATGCCCGCGCCGGAGGGGCCGGCCATGGAGGGGTTGAGCGCGGTGACGTCGGCCGGGCCGCTGTCGAGCTTGAGGTAGGCGTGGGCGTGCGGGCCGGGGATGACCGGGGAGTAGAGCGGCATCGAGGTGCCCGTCAGGCCGAGCGGGCGGATGATCCGGCGTTCCACCTCCTCGTTCCAGCTGTGGCCGGTGAGGTGTTCGATGATCAGCGCGACCAGGGCGTAGTTGGTGTTGGAGTACTGCCAGTCCTGGCCGGGGCGGAAGGCGGGCGGGTACTTGTCGGCGAGGTCCACCTGGTCCTGCGGGCTGTAGGACGTGTAGCGGCCGGAGTCGAGCCAGTTCTGGTCGTAGGAGTTGAAGGCCGGGTCCTGGGTGTAGTCGGCGACGCCGCTGGTGTGGTTGAGGAGTTCGCGGACGGTGATGTCCGCGCTGTTCGGCACCGCGCCGGGCAGCAGGCTCTCCAGGCGGTCGTCCAGTCCCAGCCGTCCCTCGCCGACGAGTTGGAGCAGCACGGTGGCCACGAAGGTCTTGGTGGTGCTGCCGATCCGGAAGCGGCCCACGGGGTCGGCGGGGGTGTCGGCGCCGAGCCGGGCGACGCCGCCGGCTGCGCGGTGGACGAGCCGGCCGTTCTCCCGTACGCCGGCGAGGGAGGAGGTGGCGACGTTCTTCGCGGTCAGGTCGGCGAGGGCCGTGTCGAGGGCCGTCCAGTCGGTGCTGCGCTCGGTGGCACTCGCCGGGCGGGCCGCGTCCTGGGCGGCGGCGGCCGGGGCGAGTGCGGCGATCAGGCCCGCGCCCGCGAGGGCCGCGACGGCGGCGCGCAGGGCCGGCCCGCGTCGGCGGCGCCGGGTGGTGGCGGCTGGGTCGGTGGTCATGACGTCCTCCCTGGTCCGGCCAGCAGGGCGGTCAACCTCCGCCGCTGCCATGGTCTTTGACACCATGGCAGGGCGACTGCGGGGCGGTCGTCAGCCTCCGGGGCAGCGCGTCTGCTACCTGGGGAGGGGCGTGACCCTGACGGGGTCCCGGAGCCGCGCCCCCCCGACGGGGCGGGGGGGCGGCGGGCCGGGGCGGGTCCGGAAGCCGCGCCCGGCCCCCCGCCCCGCGGCGGGGGGGCGGGCGGGCCCCCGGCGGGGGCCCCGCGCCCCCCGCCCCCGCCGGGGCGGGGGGGCCCCCCGGGCCGGGGCGGGTCAGGAGGCCGGTGCCTTGGTGCGCAGGATCTCGATGAACGCGCGCAGCCACGCCGGGTGGTCGGGCCACGCGCGGGCCGAGACGACCACGCCGTCCACCACCGCCTCGCCGTCGACGAATTCGGCGCCCGCCGCCTTCACGTCCGGTGCCAGCGCCGGGTAGGCGGAGCTGCGGCGGCCGGACAGCACCCCGGCGGCGGCGGTGATCAGCGGGCCGTGGCAGATCTGTGCGACCGGCTTGTCGCCGGCGAAGAAGTGCTGGACGATCCGCTGCACGTCCGGGTCGTTGCGCAGGTACTCGGGGGCGCGGCCGCCGGGGATGACCAGCGCGACGTAGTCGGCCGGGTCGACGTCGGCGAAGGCGAGGTCGGCGGGCCAGGTGTAGCCGGGCTTCTCGGTGTAGGTGTCGTAGCCGTCGACGAAGTCGTGGACGACGAACTGGAGTCGCTTCCTGGTCGGAGCGGCGATGTCGACCTGGTAGCCCTCCTCGCGCAGCCGCTGGTACGGGTAGAACACCTCCAGCGACTCGGCGGCGTCCCCGGTGACGAGCAGGATCTTCGATGTCATCGCCGACATCCCTCCACATGGTCGAGCGTCCGACACGGCGTGGACCCCGGCCGGTGGCCACCGGCCGCGGGCCCGGACCAACCTCCCGCACCGGCCGCGCCGTTGGCAACAGGGCGCACCGGGCGTACTGCGGCGCGTCACCGGGCGTACGCGCCCGCCGAGGGCCGTGCGCGCCCGGTCACCGCCCGGCTGCGGGCCGCGGCTGCCCGCGTCCTAGACTCCTGCTGCCCGCCACGACCGCACACCGGAGGAGCCCATGCCGGACCGCACCACCTACCTCGTCCTGCCCGGCTACCAGGACTCGGGCCCCGAGCACTGGCAGACCCGCTGGGAGGCCGCCGAACCGGACGCCTTCCGCCGGGTCCAGCAGGCGGACTGGGACCACCCCGACCAGAGCGACTGGATCGCCCGGGTGGACGCGGCGGTGGCCGGGGCCGCCGCCGACGGGCCGGTGGTGCTGGTCGCCCACAGCCTCGGCTGCGTCACGGTGGCCCGCTGGGTGTCCGCCGCGCCCGCCGGGCGGACCGCCGCGGTGCGCGGCGCGCTGCTGGTCGCCCCCGCGGACATCGACACCGCCGAAGTCCCGGAGCTGACCGGCTTCCGCCCGGTGGCCCTGGCGCCGTTCCCGTTCCCGGCCGTGGTCGTCGCCAGCACCGACGACCCGTGGGTCAGCCCCGAGCGGGCCCGGCTGTTCGCCGACGCGTGGGGCGCCCGGTACGTCGAGCCGGGCGCGTACGGGCACCTCAACTCGGGCTCCGGGCTGGGCGACTGGCCGGAGGGCCGCAAGCTGCTCGCAGAGCTGTGACGCATCGGACGGGGGGACGATGAGGAACCGGATGCCGAAGGCCAGGCGCACCCTGGTCCGGCTGCTGCTGGCGGGCGGGGCGGCCGCCGTGCTGCTCTACACCGAGGGGCAGTGGGAGAGCCGCTCGGGCGGGCTGATGCTGGTCGCCGACCTGCTCAACCGGCCCGAGCTGCTGCTCGGCGCGGCGCTGGCCGCGCTGATCGCCGCCGCCTGGCTGGGCGACCGGCGCACCGCCGTACGGACGGCCACCCGGGCGGTCACGGTGACGGCCGGAGTGGTGTTCCTGCTCGGCGTGCTGGCCGCGCACAAGGTCTCGGCGGCCGAGACGCGCAGCCGGGAGACCGCCCCGGCCCGGCCGGAGCTGGCCCTGGTCGTGGTGCACCGCTCCTACGCCACCGCGCCGAAGGACAACGACGACTGGCAGGTGCTGCTGGAGGTCGGCGCGGGCTGGTCCGGGCGGCGCTGGTCACTGGCCCAGATCGGCCGGGCGCCGGACGACGCCCGGCTGGTGGAGGCGAGTTGGACCGGCCGGGACCAGATCACCGTGGTCACCGACTCCTACCGGCGGGTCTTCAACCTGGACCAGGACACCGGCGAGCCGGTCGAGGCGCGGTAGCGTCCGCGCTACGGCAGCCCCACCGCGTGGGCGAGCAGGGCGAGCAGCGCCGCGTTGCCCGCCGCGCCCACGGCGGTGGCGGACAGGAAGCGGGCCGCACTGCCGTCCGGGAACGGGTTGACGACCATCGCCGGCAGGAAGCCGGGCATCGTCCAGACGACGGCGGTCCACTGCCGGACCGCATTGGCCGCGCTGGTGCCCGCGCGCAGTTCGCGGGCGGCGGCGAACCCGATCACCAGGTACCCGGCCAGGTAGCCGATCGAGGGCCAGAACACGGCGGGGACGCCGAGGATGCTGTGCGGCATGGCACCCATCGTCCGCCGCCGGGCCGCGGCCCCGCCTGAGTACGGGTACTCAGGCGGGGCCGGGCGGTTCACTGGTCCTGGTTGTCGCCGGGGTCGGCCGGCGCGGCGGGGGCCAGCGGGGTGGACTGCCCGGACTGCCCGGACTGCGTGGACGGCGCGGAGCGGCCGACCGGACTGTTCGGGTTGAGCGGGCCGACCGGGTTGCCCGTGCTGCCCGGGGTACTCGCGCTGCCCGGGGTACTCGCGTTGCCCGGAGTGCTCGCGTTGCCGGGGCTGCTCGGGCGCTGCTTGCCCGAGCCGCTCCCGCAGGAGCCGGTCGGCGAGCCGCTGGGGGTGGCGCAGTTCGGGTCGCGCTTGGGCGGGTCCGGGATGTAGACCGTCGGGAACTCCTTCTCCGGCATGTTCCGGACGGCATCACTCATCGCCTGCTCCCAGATCGGGCCCGGGCCGGTCGCGCCGAAGACCTCCTGCTGGTAGTGGCCGCCGATCCGGATGTTCTTCATCGGCACCTTGGTGCCCGGGCTGCCCAGCCAGACCGAGCCGGCCAGGTTGCCGGTGTAGCCGGTGAACCAGGCCGACTTCTTCTCGTCAGTCGTCCCGGTCTTGGCCGCGATCTGCCGGCGGTCGTCCAGCCTGAGGTCCTTGGCGGTGCCCTTCTCGGTCACGCCGAGCAGCACGCTGTTGATCACGTCGGCGGTGTCCGTGGACATCGCCTCGGTGCACTTGGCCGGGCTCACCGGAACGTCCTTGCCGTCCACCGTGGAGATCTTGTTGATCGCCAGCGGCGCGCAGTAGGTGCCGCGGGCGGCGAAGCTCGCGTACACGTTCGCCATCGTCAACGGGCTCACCTCCTGGGTGCCGAGGCCGAGGGCGGGCAGCTCCTGCAACGGGTCACCGCTGGCCTTGCCGGTGACGCCCAGCTTGTTGGCCATCTGCTTGACCGCACAGAGGCCGATCTCCTGCTCCATCTGCACGAAGTAGGTGTTCACCGAGAGGGCCATCGCCTCCTTGAGCTCGTACGGGCCGACCTCGCGCGCGCTCTCGTTCGGGATGCTGCCCTCCTTCTTGCCCTTGCTCAGGTTCTTCCAGGTGCCGTCGCAGGTCCTCATCGTCGGCCAGTCCATGCGGTTGGGCGAGTCGTACCGCTGGGTGGGCGGCAGGCCGGCCTCCAGGGCGGCGGCGGCCACGATCGGCTTGAAGTTGGAGCCGGGCTGGAAGCCGATGCCGCCGCCCATCGCCGCGTCCACGTTGTAGTTGACGACGGTCTGGTTCTTCTCCTTCGCCAGACCGTAGGGGCGGGTCTGCGCCATCGCCAGGATCTTGCCGGTGCCGGGCTCGACCATCGTCATCGCCGCCGAGACCGGGTCGGTCACGTACACCTGCTCGGAGACGGCGTTCTGGGCGGCGGCCTGCTTCTCCGGGTCCAGCGTGGTGTAGATGTTGAGGCCGCCGGTGTCCCACAGCTTCTTGCGCTCGGCGGCGCTCTTGCCGAACACCGGGTCCTGCTTGACCACGTGGCGCACGTAGTCGCAGAAGAAGCCCATGCCGGCCTGGGCGGTGATGCAACCGTTCTGCGGATCCCGGTACTTCAGGCCCAGCGGGGCGGCCTTCGCCTCCTTGGCCTGGTCCGCGGTGATGTGCTTGTTCTCGACCATCTTGTCGATGACGGTGTCCCGGCGCTTCTGCGCGGCCACCGGGTGCAGCTTCGGGTCGTACTGGGACGGGTTCTGCACCAGCCCGGCGAGCATGGCCGCCTCGGGGAGGGCGAGGTCCTTCGCGTCCTTGCTGAAGTAGCGCTGGGCGGCCGCCTGTATGCCGTACGCCTGATGGCCGTAGAAGGTGATGTTCAGGTAGTTGGTGAGGATCTGATCCTTCGTCAGGTCCTCCTCCAGCTTGATGGCGTACCGGAGTTCCTGGATCTTGCGGCCGAGCGTCTTGCGCTGCGCCTCCAGGACGGCCACCGGGTCGTCGCCGGCCTTCTCCACGTTGACGTTCTTCACGTACTGCTGGGTCAGCGTCGACGCGCCCTGGACGGCGGCGCCGCTCTCCGCGTTCTTGGTGATCGCCCGCAGGATGCCCTTGAGGTCGACGGCGCCGTGCTCGTAGAAGCGGGCGTCCTCGATGTCCACCTGCGCCTGGCGCATCAGCGGTGACATCTGTTCGGCGGGTATCACCGTGCGGTCCCGCTCGTAGACCTTGGCGATCAGGCCGCCCTTGGCGTCGAAGACCTGTGTGGCCTGCGTCAGCGCCGGCGCCTTGAAGTCGTCGGGGATGCTCTCGAAGCCTTCGGCGCTGCTCTTGGCCCCGAGCCCGACGGCGCCCGCCGCGGGAAGGATGAGGCCGGCCAGCAGGACACCGCCGAGAGTGCAGCAGCCGAGGAACGTGACCGTGTGACCCAGGAATCCGATCGGGGTCTCACGGCGCCGCGGGCGCGGCACCCAGGTGTCGCCCGCGTCCGGGGCAGGTATGCGGCTCTTCGGTGACATAACTGGAACACTACGGCCGCGAATACCGCGCCAGGGCAGGGTGTTGGCGAAGCTTTGTCACAAATCCGCCACAGATTCGGCTCATTCCAGCCGGTCGGACGGGCGCCCGGGTTCGGACAAGGACCGTTCGCCTACGGCCTGTTGCTCCCGCCCGGATGCGCACCCGCCCGCAGTGCCCCGGCTACCGGAGGGTCAGGACGCGCGGGCCGTCCTCGGTGATGGCGACGGTGTGCTCGATGTGCGCGGCGCGGCTGCCGTCCGTGGTGCGCAGCGTCCAGCCGTCCGGGTCGGCGTGGTAGTCGCCCCGGCCGCCCGCCGTCAGCATCGGCTCCAGCGCCAGCACCAGGCCGGGGCGCAGCGGGTAACCCCGGCCCGGGCGGCCCTCGTTGGGCACGTGCGGGTCCTCGTGCATGCTCCGCCCGATGCCGTGCCCGCCGAAGCCTTCGAGCAGGCCGTAGCGCCCGGCGCGGGCGACCTTGCCGATGGCGTGCGCGATGTCGCCGATCCGGTTGCCGACCACGGCGGCGGCGATCCCGGCCTCCAGGGCGCGCCGGGTGGTGTCGATCAGTGCCGCGTCCTCGGGCCGGGCGGCGCCGACGGTGAAGCTGACGGCGGAGTCCCCGGCCCAGCCGTCCAGGAGGGCGCCGCAGTCGATGCTCACCAGGTCGCCGTCGCGCAGCCGGTAGCCGCCCGGGATGCCGTGCACGACGGCGTCGTTCACCGAGGCGCAGATGACGGCCGGGAACGGCACGGGGGCGAAGGACGGCCGGTAGCCGAGGAACGGCGAGGTGGCCCCGGCCGCCCGCAGCACGCCGTGCGCCACCTCGTCCAGCTCCAGCAGGCTGACGCCCACGGCCGCCGCGTCCTGCACGGCGGCCAGCGCGTCCGCCACCACTCGCCCGGCTTCGCGCATCGCGTCCAGGGCGGCGTCCGACTTGATTTCGACCATGGTGGGTCGTCTCCCCTCGATCCAATTCTTATACCGGTATTTGTATCACGGTCGAAGGTGGGGCGGCCGCACGGCCGGACGGGAGCACCGGGGCGGGGCACACGGCATGACCCCGGCAGGGAGGCCCTAGTATCGAAGGCATGGTGAGGACTCCACTGACCCCGTGGGAGCGCGAGCGCGGGGAGCGCTTCGGGGCGCTGCTGCGCGAGGCACGCGGCGCACGCAGCATGGTCGAGGTGGCGGCGGTGGCCGGCGTCTCGGCGGAGACGCTGCGCAAGATCGAGACCGGACGGGCGCCGACGCCGTCGTTCTTCACCATCGCCGCGCTGGCGTTCGCACTGGATCTGTCGCTGGACGAGCTGGCGGCCGTGTGCGCGCTCCCGGAGGACGGCGAAGCCCTCTCGGCGTGACGCCTTAGGGCCCTAGCACCTTGACGCCGACGGCTGAGCCCCGAGCGGCGCTCCCGGGCGATGGTCCCGGACGGCGGCGGCCCGCCGGGCGCGTGCTGCGCCGGGCGGGCCGTCGTAGGGCGGGCCGGTGGCCGTGAGTCGGGCCGGTGGCCGTGGGGCAGGGAGGTGGTCAGCTCACGGAGCTGTTGTAGCTGTCGATGGCGGGCTGGAGTTCCTTGGCCGCGTCGGCCAGGGCCTGCTGGGCGGTCTTGGAACCGGCGATGGTCTGCTCGATGGCGGTCTCGACGCCCTTGCGGGCCTGCGGCATCACGCCGAGCAGGCAGCCGGCGGTGGCCGGGGAGGGCTTGGTGGCCTTGAGCTGCTCGATGGCCGTCTGGAACTGCGGGTACTTGGCGACCCACTCCTTGTCCTTGGGGTCGTCCAGGGACTTGCGGTTGACCGGGAAGTAGCCGGTGCCGGTGTGCCAGGCGGCCTGCTGCTCGGGGGCGGTGACGAACTTCTCGAACTCCCAGGCGGCGCGCTTCTCGGCGTCGGAGTGGCCAGGGCCGCTGATCCACAGCGAGGCGCCGCCGATGACCGGGCCGCCCTGGTCGGCTGCGGCGACCTTGGGGAAGGCCGCGGTGCCGACGGCGAACTTGGCGGCCTCGGTGTAGCCGCGCAGCACGCCGGTGGACTCCAGGTGCATGGCGACGGTGCCGGCCTTGAACGCGGCCTGGGCGTCGTCGGTGTTGCGGCCGGTGTTGGCCGCGTAGCCGCCCTTGACGAGGTCGGCCCACCACTGGACGATCTGCGCGCCCTGGGTGGAGTCGAAGACGGCCTTGCCGGCCTTGTTGCTGCGGCCGTTGTCCTGGTCGCAGTACATGGTGCCGGACTCGGCGAGCAGCTGCTCGACGAACCAGCCGTAGATGGCGGCGCCGAAGCCGTAGCGGACGGTCTTGCCGTCGGCGTCCTTCTTCGTCAGCTTCTTCGCCAGCTCGCCGAGTTCGGCGAGGTCCTTGGGCGGCTGCGCCGGGTCGAGGCCGGCCTCCTTGAAGGCGTCGGCGTTGAGGTAGAGCAGCGGCATGGAGGAGTTGAACGGCATCGAGACGAGCTTGCCGCCGACGGAGTAGTAGTTGCGGATGTTCGGGTCGAGGTCGTCGAGGGCGAAGCCGTCCTTGTCGGCGAAGGCCTGGGCCGGGACGGTCTGCTTGGAGTCGATCATGAACCGGGTGCCGATGTCGTAGACCTGCACCAGGGCGGGGGTGCCCTTCTGCTGCACCGCGGCCTTGTACTTGGCGACCAGGTCGTCGTACTTGCCCTGGAACTGCGCCTTGACCTCGATCTTGCCCTGGTGGGCGGCGTTGAACTGGCTGACCAGCCCGGTGAGGACCTCGGCGTTCTTCCCCGTCATCGAGTGCCAGAACTCGACGCCGGTGACGCCCGAGGCCTGGTCGAGCGCCTGGGCGCCGGGGGCGGCGTCGGAGGAGCCGCCGGAGCCGGAGGTGGAGTCGCCGGAGCTACAGGCGGTCAGGGACAGGCCGGCCACCAGCAGGGCCGCGAGCGCGCGGGCACTCTTCTTCACGGGAGGGTTCTCTCTCTGTCGGGAGGGACGTGCTCGAAGGAGCGGGAGGAGGCGGCGCAGCGGGTCAGCGGACGGCGCCCGCGGTGAGACCGCGGACGATGAAGCGCTGGCCGAAGACCACCAGGGCGAGCGTGGGCAGCAGGGAGAGCACGACGCCGGCCAGGATCAGGCCCGGGTCGGACATCTCGGAGTCGCGCAGCGAGGTGAGGCCGATCTGCAGGGTCTGCATGTTCGCCGTGCGGGTGATGATGAGCGGCCAGAAGTACTGGTTCCAGGCGGACAGGAAGACGTAGATCGACAGCGCCGCCAGGGCCGGCTTGTTGAGCGGGACGACGATCCGCCACAGGAACCGCCAGTGGCCCGCGCCGTCGATCCGCGCGGCGTCGCGCAGTTCGCCGGGCAGCTGCCGGAAGGCCTGCCGCAGCATGAAGGTGCCGAAGCCGGAGGCGAGGAAGGGCAGCACCAGGCCGAAGTAGGTGTTCCCGAGCCCCCAGCCGGACAGCGTCAGGTAGTTGGGGATGATGATGGCCTCCCACGGGACCATCAGCGTCGCCAGGAACACCCCGAACACCACGGCCCGCGCCTTGAGCGGCAGGAACACGAAGGCGTACGCGGCGAGGACCGAGGTGAACAGCTGGGCGAGCGTGATGACGGTCGCCACGATCGCCGAGTTGGCGTACTGCCTCGCCAGCGGGACGGTGTCGACGGCGCCGGAGAAGTTCCGCCCGGTCACCGAGTGGGGCACCAGCGCCGGCGGGTAGGAGGAGAGTTCGGACGGGCTCATGAAGGCGCCGGCGATCGCGTAGTACACCGGGAAGGCCACGGTGACGACGGCGACGGCGAGCAGCAGGTAGACGGCGGCGCGGCCGAGCAGGTCGCGCGGCGAGCGGCCGGCCAGGGCGCGGGGGCGCGGGCGCGGCGCGGCGGCCCCGTCCTGGGCCCCGGGCCCGACCTCGGTGGCGGTCACGGTCATGCGTAGTGCACCTTCCGCTCCAGGACGCCGAACTGGACGGCCGTGCAGGCGAGGACGACCACGAGCAGCACCACGGCCTGGGCACTCGCGGTGCCGAAGTCGCTGGAGCCGTAGGCGAAGGCCTTCTCGTAGACGGAGTAGACGAGGGTCCGGGTGGCGCCGTCGGGGCCGCCCTTGGTGAGGATGTGGATCTGGCCGAAACTCTGCAGCGAGTGGACGGTGGAGACCACGGTCAGGAAGAACAGGTTCGGGCCGAGCATCGGCACGGTGATCGAACGGGCCAGCCGCAGCCCCGAGGCGCCGTCGATCCGCGCGGCCTCCAGGATCTCGCCGGGGATCGAGCCGATGCCGGCGGACAGCACCAGGACGTTGTAGCCGAGGCTCATCCACACCGTGGTGACGGCCACCGAGACCAGCGCGTACCGGGAGTCGGTCAGCCAGCCGATCGGGCCCAGCCCGACGTGCGAGAGCAGGCCGTTGAGCACCCCGCTGGCGGGGTTGAAGAACACCGCGAAGACCACGGACGCGCTGGCCACCGAGAAGGCGAAGGGCAGCGCGAACGCGGAGCGCAGCAGCCGCACGCCCCGGATCCGGTTCTCCAGGAGCAGCACCAGCACCAGCGCGCCCAGCACGCCGGGCACCACGGTGAGCAGCGTGAACAGGGCGGTGGTGACGAGCGTGCGCCGGAAGTCCGCCGAGGTCAGCAGCTCGGTGTAGTGCTTCAGCCCGACATAGCGCGAGGGTGCGCCGAACAGATCGTTGGCGTGTCCGCTCAGGTAGACGGTCCGTCCCAGCGGGTAGCCGATGAAGAGGACGAAGACCACCAGGGAGGGCAGCAGGAAAGTCCAGGCGAGGCCGTGCTCACCCCAGCGGCTTCGGCGGCCCGGGTGGGGCTTGGTGTGCGGTGCGGTCGGCATGGGTTTGCGCGTCCCGCCTTTCGTTGCGTCGGTTCCGGCCGAAACCGTGTCCTGCCCACACGACGGGTTGGAAACCCCACGGTGAGCAACGGGTGTCGGTGGGATTACGCGTTCGCGTCAGATTCGGCCGGTCGTGGGCGGACGGGCGTTGGGGCGCGTCCCCGGCCCGTCGCGGGCGGGCGAGGTGTGCGGCGCGCCCCCGCCCGTTCCGGTACGCCCTCCGGTGGCCCCGGGCTGTCGGTGGGGCCGGACTGTCGGTGGGGCCGGACTGTCGGTGGGGCGTCGTACGGTTCCCGGATGGACGACACCGAATTCGACATCCGGGCCGCGATGGCCGAATCCCTGCGGGGCCGCGCGGGCGCCCGGGCGCTGGTCGAGGGCTTCGCCGCCTACTGGGGCGAGCCGCTGCGGCCCGACGACGGCTTCACCGACGCCGAACTCGACGCCGCCGAAGGGCGCCTGGGCCTGCGGCTGCCGGCCGCGCTGCGCGAGGCGTACCGGCTGTTCGGCCGCCGGGAGGACCTCACCGGCAACCACAACCGACTGCTGGCGCCGGAGGAACTGTTCGTCCTGGAGGGCGCTTTGGTCTACCAGGAGGAGAACCAGGCGTGCGTGCACTGGGGCGTCCTGCTGGCCGACCTCGACCAGGACGATCCGCCGACGGTGGGCCGGCTCGACCTCGCGGACAAGTCGGCGGAGCGCTGGGAGCCCTGGGAGGAGCGCTTCTCGACGGCCGCGGCGGCGATGGTGATGGTGGAGAAGCTGTTGCAGGACGACGAGTTGAGCGTGTTCGCCGAGTCCGGGGCGGAGGTGCCGGAGGGGCTGGCGGAGCTGCCCCGGCTCGGCCGTGGCTGCCGCTGGTTCACCGGGCCGGACGTGCTGGTCGTCGAGCTCGACGAGGACTTCGTGGTGGCCCGGGCCCGGACGGAGGAGGCCCGGGACGCGCTGGCCGAGCAGTGACCTGATGGCCCAACGCCTGTGTGCCGCCCGGCCGTTGGGCCACGAGTGGATCAGGCGACGGCCCCAAGACGGGGGCCAGTCCGGGCGGGGGGCCGGCGGTGGGGGAGGGGGTGGGGCCGCCCGACAGGTCGAGGTCGGCGCCG
>NZ_JBHWIJ010000189.1:0-1412 GCF_042732255.1 Kitasatospora sp. NPDC059803
GGGCCGGGGCGGCCGGCGCGGGGGCCTGGGTGGTGGCCGGCGCGGGGGTGCCGGCCGACTTGGCGCTCGGCGTCGGGCTCGGTGAACCACCCGGGTCCAGCAGGTGGTTGACGCCGCCCAAGACGTCGTCGATCAGCCCGGCCCGGTGGACCGTGTCCGAACCGCCGGGGGCGGCGGAGCGGGCGGCCGACGGCGTGGTCGCCGGGGTGGTGGCCGCGCCGGTCGGGGCGCCGGTCGGCGTCGCGTCGGCGCTCGGCGTACCGGCCGGCGCGGAGGGCTGCTGGGTGGGCGCGGTGGTCGGCGTCTGGGTGGGGATCGCGCTCGGCCCCGTCGAGGTCCCCGTCGAAGGCGCTGTGGAAGGCACCGTCGAGGGCGCCGTGGACGGACCGGGCGGTGGCTCGGGCAGCTCGCTCTTGGGGACGGGCGTCTCCAACGGCGCGACGTCCGGCACGGTGGCGGGCGCGGTCCCGCAGGGCTTGCCCGCCGTGGACTCGGCGACGGCCGGGTTGGGGGTGTACGCGGCGGCCATCAGCAGCGCCGTCGGCACCGCGGCCATCGCCAGCGCGCGGCCTCTCAGCCGGACCCGGACGGGCGTGCGCGGCGCCGCGTGTCGACCGGCGCGCTGCGGTTGGTCCTCCGACGCGCTCACCGCGCCTCCTTCGGGTCCACGGCGACGGCCTGCTCGTTCGACGCGGCCTGTGCGGGCAGCTTCGCGGTGGGCGCTTCGGCGGCCGCGGGCTCCGTGGCGACGCTCCCGGCGACGACCGCGGTCTCGGCGACGGCGGCCTCGGAGGCAGGGGTTTCGGAGGCGAGGGCCTCAGGAGCAGGGGCCTCGGTGGCGACGCTCGCGGCGACGGCGGCCTCGGCCGCCTTCGGCTCCGGCAGCGGCGCCCAGGACGCCATCAGACCGCCGCCGATCAGACCCGGCAGCAGCGCCAGGCCGAACCCGGCCAGGTTGGAGACCGGGATCGAGACCAGCGTCAGCAGGGTGGTGGCGACTCCCGCGAAGACCCGCACGGTCGGCTGGAACCACGCGGTCAGCCCGAGCACGATCAGCAGCACGCCGATGATCAGCGATCCGGCGCCCGCCGTGGTAGCCATGGCCACCGTCATGCCGCCCAACGAGAGCTTGGCGTAAGGGAAGTACATGATCGGGACGCCGGCGATCATGGCCAGCAGGCCGCCGTAGTACGGCCGCGTCCGACGGAAGGTACGGAACACCCGGCGCAGCCACTGGACGGGGTTCTCGTGCTCGGCGGGCCGGAATGAGGCAAGGGCGCTGGACACGGTGCAGCTCCTCGATGGTGTGAACGAGGGATGGACGAGACACGGGATCCGGCGACGGCACACGCGCCGCCACCGGTCTTTCAGGTGCCGTCGGGGCGGCGGACCGGGCCCGGTCCGCCGCCCGT
>NZ_JBHWIJ010000189.1:1419-4108 GCF_042732255.1 Kitasatospora sp. NPDC059803
ACACACTCTATTGAGCCGCGCGGGCGGGGGCCCCGCGCGCCCCCCGCCCCCCCCCCGTCAACGGCCTAGTAGCACTCGCCGGTGCCGTCGGTGTGCAGCGCGAGCTTCAGGCCGGGGAGCTTGAAGGTGCCGGCCGAGGTGGCCCAGGCGGTCTGCTGCACGTTGTACAGGTCGGCCTTGTCGGCGGCCTGGGCGAAGCCGGTCGCGCCGGACGGCAGGCCGCCGAGCTTGGACTTCCAGCCCTGGGTGGCCTCTCCCTTGAGGGTCGAGGCGTCCTGGCCGATGTTGATGTTGGTGAACTCGGCGTCCGCGTTCAGCTGGTCGAGGTCGATCAGCAGGTTCTTGGCGTAGACCTGCTTCTTGACGTCGTCGCTGTTGCCCGCCTCCAGGCGAAGGACGATCTTGGGCAGCTTCCACGGCAGGCCGGGGATGACGTTGGGGTCGGTCACCACCGACTGGCAGAGGCCCTTGATGGTGGCCTCGTCGAAGGCCGAGACAGCGACCGGGTGCGGAGTGCCGTTCACCTCGGCGTCGATCGAGCCGAACTGGGCGAAGTTCTTGCCGTGCAGCTCCGGCGTGGTGACCTTGAAGCTCTGGCCGGAGACGCTGAACGAAGCCGCCAGCGCGTTGTTGGCCATGGCGGCGCCGACCATCGCGGTGGCCGCGATGCTCGGCACCATCACCAGGGCGAAGCGCTTCCAGCGGGTCTTGCCGTAGGTCTGGGACATGCGAGTCCTCCTTCTAGGACGTACATCTCCGGCTCCCCGGCGGCGCGCCCGCGCCGGTGGGGGACTGGGATGGGAGAGAGCTACGTCCTCGGTAGCGGAGAGCGCCTTGGGCGTCGTCGGACGCGGGAGCGGCCGGCACACAGCGGCACTCCCGTCCCTCCACCGGCCGTCCTTGCGGGGCGGCGGGCAGGACCGACGACATCGGCGATCACCCCCGAGCGACAACCAGCGACCGCGCAGGGCCGCGCGGCCGGTCGAAGGACAGGAACCGCCGTGGGACCGCGGATACCCCCCTGCCCTCCCTACCGCCGACCGGGGCCGGCGGATCACCCGGTGGGGATCCCGCGCTCCACGTGGCCGACCGGATCGGAGGGTGTGGAGTCAGGGACCGGGCGTCGCCGATCGTGCTCGAATCCCGGGCGAAGCACAAGAGGTTCCTTACTGACGGGTAATGCAACAGCCGACAGCGTTGATCATGAAATCGGCGCGGCATGCACCGTGCGTGACGCCTTGAAGGAAACGTGACGAAGAAATCCGCCGGAAACACGAACGAAACACCCGCGGACAGTCACCAAGTGTGACTGTCCACGGGTGTTGTCAAGATTTGGTAAACCTCTGTCCGGTTGACCGGATTGTCGCCAAATCACCCGGCGACACCGCAGGTCATCCGCCGTGCCAGGATCCGCCCGGGACCGGCCGGGCCCGGACCGGAGGGGGCGTCAGAACAGCACGCGCGCCAGCGCGGTGCGGGCCGCGGTGACCCGCGGGTCCTCCGTGCCGATCACCTCGAACAGCTCCAGCAGGCGCAGCCGGGCGGCGTCCCGGTCCTCACCGGCGGTCCGGCCGACGGTGTCCACCAGCCGGCCGAAGGCGTCCTCGACGTGACCGCCCACCAGGTCCAGGTCGGCCGCCCGCAGCTGGGCCTCGACGTCCTTCGGGTCGGCCGCGGCCGCGGCGCGGACGGCCTGCGGGTCCACGCTCTCGATCCGCTGCAGCAGTTCGGCCTGGGCGAGGCCCAACCTGGCCTCGGTGTTGCCCGGCTGGTCGGCCAGCACGTTGCGGTAGGCCTGGACGGCGCCGCCCAGGTCGCCGCTGTCCAGCGCGTCGTGCGCGGCGGCCAGGGCCGGGTCCTCCGGCCGCTGCGGGGCGGCGTCCGGCGCCTCGCCCGGAGCCCCGGCGCCGCCGACCACGCCGAAGCGCTGCTCGGCGACCAGGATCAGCTGGTCCAGCACCTTGCGGACGTTGGCCGCACTCTCGGCGCCCTGGAACAGCGGCACCAACTGGCCGGCCACCACGGCCATCACGGCCGGGATGCCCTGGATGCCGAACTGCTGGGAGATCAGCGGGTTGGCGTCCACGTCGATCTTGGCGAGCACGAACCGGCCGGCGTACTCCTCGGCCAGGCCCTCCAGGATCGGGCTGAGCTGCTTGCAGGGGCCGCACCACTCGGCCCAGAAGTCGATGACGACCGGCACTTCGGTGGAGCGCTGGACGACCTCGGACTCGAAGGTGTCCTCGGTGACGTCGATGACGAGCGCGTAGGCGGACTGCTCGGGGGCGACTCCGGCCGCTTCGTCGGCGGCCGCCTGGCGGGCCCGCTCGACCCGGGCCTGCTCGGCCTTCTGGGCAGCCTCGCCGGCTGCCTTCACTGCGGCGAGGTCGACCGCACCGCGCAGGGCGGAGCTGTTGAGACGCGAATTCCGTGGCTGCATGGCACCATCCTCCCCCGTCCGCGCCGCCTGCGGGCAACCAACCTCGGGAAAGTCGCCCCGCGCGGGCCGCGCGGCGCGGATTCCCGGGCGCGGTGGCCCTCCCCCGGTAGCCTGAACCGTTCGGCGCGGATCCCCACCCGCGCCCGGGGCCCCCCCCCCCCCCCGGGGGGGGGGACGCGGGGGGCCGCGGGGTCCCCCGGGATCGGGGGGAAGAGGCCGCGCTGCGCGGCCCCGCCCCCCCCCCCCGGG
>NZ_JBHWIJ010000189.1:4118-7115 GCF_042732255.1 Kitasatospora sp. NPDC059803
CTACGGCGGCGGGCCGGGCGGGCGCGCGAACCAACGCCATCCCGCCCGCCCGGGCCGCCCCGCCCCCCCCCCGCGCCCGCGCCGCCCCGTCCCACGGGTGCGGCGCCTGGTTGTCACTGCTTTCGCTACGAGTCGTAGCGTAACTGGAGCCGGGGTCCCGGCCGCAAGCCCCACCGGCGGTTCCGCGACGTGACCTGCCCCACTTTCCGGGGCGGCCCGGCTGCCCGAACGGGCGAACAGCCGCTACCGTTACCAGCCCCACCCATGTTACTCACCAGTAGAGCGCAAGGAGGCCCGGTTGCCGGCCCCCCAGCCCCCCGCGAACCCGGACGTCACGGGCCCGGAGACCGCGGACGGCCCCGCCCCCTCGGCGGGTGCCACGACCAGGGCCAAGGGGCGCCCGCGCAGTGCCGCCGCCGACCGCGCCATCCTCGACGCCACCCGCGAGGCCCTCGCCGAACTCGGCTGGGGCGGGCTGACCATGGGCCACGTCGCGACCCGCGCCAAGGTCGCCAAGACCACCCTCTACCGCCGCTGGCCGTCCAAGAACGAACTCGTGGTGGACGCCGTCGCCAGCCTCTTCGACGACCTGGTGATGCCCGACCTCGGCAGCCTGCGGGCCGACATCGAGGCGGTGGTCGCCCAGTTCGCCGACCTGCTGGCCCGCCCCGAGACCCAGGCCGCGCTGCTCGCGCTGTTCGCCGAGGGCACCCGCGACCCGCACCTGCGCCGCCGGATCCGGGAGGCCATCGTCGACCCGCAGAAGCGCCTGGTCCGGCAGGGCCGGGCGGCCGCCCAGACGCGCGGCGAACTCGCCCCGGACGCCGACCCGCGGACGGCCCGCGAGGAGATCGACATCATCTTCGACACCATCGCCGGGACGGTCGAGCACCGCGTCCTGGTCAGCGGCGAGCCGATCACCGCCGACTGGACCCGCCGCTTCACCAACCTGCTGCTCGGCCCCTTCCCCAGCCTGCTGGGCGACTAGGGCGTGTTTCAAAATTCCCGCCCGGCCGAGGGCACGGCAAAGCCGCCCCGCACGAAGAAGCTCCGTACGGGGCGGCCCACCGGCGCGTCCTAGAAGGACGCGTTCTCCCGGTACGTCCCCCACTCCTCGCGCAGCGCGTTGCAGATCTCGCCCAGGGTCGCCTCGGCACGCACCGCGTCCAGCATCGGCGGGATCATCGACTCGCCCGAGCGCGCGGCCGCCAGCATGGCGTCCAGCCCGGCCCGCACCGCCGCCTCGTCCCGGGCCTCCTTGCGCTCGCGCAGCACCCGCACCTGCTCGCGTTCGACCTCGTGGCTGACCCGCAGGATCTCCAGTTCGGGGGTGACGCTGCGCGGGTGGCAGTTGACGCCGACCACGCGCTTGTCCCCCTTCTCCACCGACTGCTGGTACTGGAAGGCCGCCTCGGCGATCTCGCCGGTGAACCAGCCCTCCTCGATCCCGCGCAGGATGCCGGAGGTGATCGGGCCGATCCCGTGGTCCTCGCGGCCCTTGTCGAGGATCCGCTGGAAGATCGCCTCGGCCTGCTGCTCGATCCGGTCGGTGAGCGCCTCGACGTACCAGGAACCGCCCAGCGGGTCGGCCACGTTGGCGACGCCGGTCTCCTCCATCAGCACCTGCTGGGTGCGCAGGGCGATCTCGGCGGCCTGCTCGGAGGGCAGCGCCAGGGTCTCGTCCAGGGCGTTGGTGTGCAGCGAGTTGGTGCCGCCGAGCACCGCGGACAGCGCCTCCACGGCGGTGCGGACCACGTTGTTGTACGGCTGCTGCGCGGTCAGCGAGACGCCGGCGGTCTGGGTGTGGAAGCGCAGCCACTGCGCCTTGTCGGTCTTGGCGCCGAAGCGGTCGCGCATCCAGCGGGCCCAGATCCGGCGCGCGGCGCGGAACTTGGCGATCTCCTCGAAGAAGTCCAGGTGCGCGTCGAAGAAGAAGGACAGGCCGGGCGCGAAG
Organism: Kitasatospora sp. NPDC059803; assembly: GCF_042732255.1. Classification (NCBI taxonomy): domain Bacteria; kingdom Bacillati; phylum Actinomycetota; class Actinomycetes; order Kitasatosporales; family Streptomycetaceae; genus Kitasatospora; species Kitasatospora sp. NPDC059803. Next base: position 6,073 of record NZ_JBHWIJ010000189.1, read on the forward strand.
ACGTCCACGTCCAGGCCCCGGGACAGGCCCAGTTCGACGTAGGCGAAGCCGTCGGCGAGGGTGTACGCGAGCTCCTGCGCGGCCGTCGCCCCGGCCTCGCGGATGTGGTAGCCGGAGACGGACAGCGGCTTGTACGCGGGGATGCCGTGGGCGCAGTACGCCATCAGGTCGCCGATCAGCCGCAGGTGCGGCTCGGGGGCGAAGAGCCACTCCTTCTGGGCGATGTACTCCTTGAAGATGTCCGTCTGCAGGGTGCCGTTGAGCACCGCCGGGTCGACGCCCTGGCGTTCGGCGGCGACCAGGTACATGCAGAAGATCGGGACGGCCGGGCCGCTGATCGTCATCGAGGTGGTGACCTCGCCGAGCGGGATGCCGTTGAACAGCACCTCCATGTCGGCGGCCGAGTCGATGGCGACGCCGCAGTGGCCCACCTCGCCGAGCGACTTGGCGTCGTCGGAGTCGTAGCCCATCAGGGTGGGCATGTCGAAGGCGACCGAGAGGCCGCCGCCGCCCGCCTCCAGGATCATCCGGTAGCGCTCGTTGGTCTGCTGCGCGTTGCCGAAGCCAGCGAACTGGCGGATGGTCCAGGTGCGGCCCCGGTAGCCGGTCGGGTGCAGCCCTCGGGTGAAGGGGTACTCGCCCGGCCAGCCGATCCGCTCGAAGCCCTCGACGGCCTGCCCGGGGGCGGGCCCGTACATCGGCTCGACCTCGTCGCCGGACAGGGTGGTGAAGTCCGCGTCCCGCTTGCGGGCGCTGTCGTACCGCTGCTGCCAGCGCTGCCGTCCGCGCTCGATCTCCTCGGCGTCCATGACCCCGAACTCCGCTCCGTACGGCCGCCACGGCACCGGGGCGGCACAGCTATTAGGACGTCCTACTAATTTACTCGGACGTCCTAGTAGCTGTCGATGGATGCCGGGGTCGAAACGCCGGGGGCCGCAAACGCGCAGTGGCCCCGGCCCCCCCCGGGGCTCGGGCCACGCCGCGGGGGGGGGTAAGCTAGCCGGCGGGCGGGGGGGGGGGGCGCCCGCCCGCGGCCCCGCGCG
>NZ_JBHWIJ010000189.1:7125-16936 GCF_042732255.1 Kitasatospora sp. NPDC059803
CCCCATTAAAGCCCCCACACAAAATACCCCCCGCCGCGCACCTCTGGCTCTGGGTGGGGGCGGGCCCCACCCGGGGGGGCCCCCACCCCGAGCCGCCCCCCCCCCCCGGGGGGCGGCGGGCCCCCTCGCCGGGGCGTCGGATCAGACGCCGGCGGGCTGGCGGGCGTCGCCGCCGGCCGGGAGCCGCTCGGCGGCCTCACGGACCACCTTGCGCTCGAAGACGAAGGAGGCGAACGGGATGCAGCCGGCGGCCAGGGTCAGGATCATCCGGCCGAGCGGCCACTTCAGCTTCTGCCCGAGCAGGAAGGTCACCACGAAGTACCCGATGTACAGGTAGCCGTGCAGCATCGCGACGTACGTGGTCAGGTCCTCGGCCGCGTCGAAGCCGTACTTCGCGACCATGAAGCCGCAGAACACCAGCAGGGCCACACCGGTCGCAATGGCCAGGGCCCGGTACCAGCCCAGCAGGGGGGTCGCCTTCATACTCTTCATCGCCTCGTTCGGCAGGGATCGACCGGTACGCCCGGATCCGCGCACCGCTCACACGAGGGTAGCCGTCCTCACGGCCGCTCCGGCGCAGCCCCCTCGCCCCGGTCGTCGGTGAAGTCGCCGGCGGCGATCCGCAACGGCCTGAGCAGTTCGAACACCTGCCGACACTGCTCGGTGTCGTACTCCTCCAGCCCGAACTCCATCGCCATGAGTTCCCGGGTAGCCTCCTCGACCGTCTCGCGGCCGCGGCCGGTGATCGCGGCGAGCACGCCGCGGCCGTCCAGCGGGTTGGGGCGGCGGGCGACCAGGCCGGCCCGCTCCAGCCGGTCGACGGTGTTGGTGACGCTGGTCGGGTGGACCATGAGCCGCTCGCCGATCTTGGACAGCGAGAGCTCGCCGGTCCGGCTGAAGGTCAGCAGCACCAGCGCCTCGTACCGGGCGAAGGTCAGCCCGTACGGCTTGAGCACCGCGTCGACCCGGGAGAGCAGGATCTGGTGGGCTCGCATGATCGAGGTGATCGCCGCCATCGAGGGGACCCCGCCCCAGCGGCGGGTCCAGAGCTCGTCGGCGCGGGCGATCGGGTCGAAGTCGAGGGCTAGGGGCTTGGGCACCTCCTTACCGTACCGGCGGACGGGACGGGTGCTACCAGCCGTCCTGATGGTGGACAAGCGCGACGCGTGGCGGGAACCCGCCAAAAGGGCGGCCAGGTCCATACCAGGACATTGCGCCGGTGTGAATGCGCGGCAACGGGAGCGGGGCGCAGCGGAGTTGACGGCCGATCGGTCCGCAGCCGCACTATCAGGCCTCGGTTCGGATGGTAACCCGCTGAAAGGCAGGATGATTCGCACCTTTTGTCCGCCCGTTCACAATCCTTCCGGCTGGCGGGACTTGGCCAATTCATGAGCAAGACCTGTCATTTGATTTGCTCGATTGTCATGCTTTCCGCCAACCCCGTCCGGTAGCCACCACCCCCACCCGCCGGTGGCTCGCCGCTCGACCGCACGGGGTCCGCACGTCAGCGCCCGTCCCGCCCCTCAGGTGCCGACCCCGGCCCCCGGGACGAGGCGCGACCGCCCACACGCGGTTACCCGGAAGGACTCGTCCGTGAAGCGAAAGCTCGCAGCAGTCGCCGTACTCTCCGCCACCGCCCTGCTCACCGGCGTCGTCCAGGTGAGCACCGCCGCCCAGGCCAGCCCGATCCCCGCGGCGCAGGCGCAGGCCGCCGAGCAGCACGCGGCGGCGCTCGCCCTGGCGGGCGGCCAGTCCGGCCCGCTGGCGAAGGCCCTCGCCCTCGGCGGCCAGGAGCAACTGGTGGCGAAGGACGCCGTGGTGGACCAGGACGGCACCCGGCACCTGCGCTTCGAGCGCACCTACGCCGGACTGCCCGTGCTCGGCGGCGACCTGGTCGTCCACCAGAACGCCCGCGGCGCGGTGCAGTCGGTCGACAAGGCGGTCTCCGCGCAGCTGAGCCTGTCGAGCCTGGCCCCGCAGATCCCGGCCGACAAGGCCGCCGCGCAGGCCACCGGCGCCGTCCAGGCCACCGTCGGCGTCGCCGCGGACAAGGACGAGTCCCCGCTGGCGGCCGTGCACCAGACCGGCAAGGCCGAGCTGGTGGTCTGGGCGAGCGACGGCAACCCGCGCCTGGCGTACCGGACCACCGTCGAGGGCGTGCGCGCCGACGGCACCCCCAGCAGCCAGCTGCTGGTCACCGACGCCGCCACCGGCCAGGTGCTGTCCACCCACGAGCAGGTGCAGACCGCCTCCGGCACCGGCAAGGGCGTCTTCGTCGGCAGCGTCCCGCTGACCACCACCCAGAGCGGCACCTCGTACCAGCTGAAGGACGCCACCCGCGGCGGCCAGTCGACCGTCAACCTGAAGAACAAGACCTCCGGCACCGGCACGCTGGTCGCCAACTCGACCAACGCCTTCGGCAACGGCCTGGCCTCCAACAGCGAGTCCGCCGCCGTGGACGCCCAGTACGGCGCGGCCGCCACCTGGGACTTCTACAAGAACACCTTCGGCCGCAACGGCATCAAGAACAACGGCGTCGGCGCGACCAGCCGGGTGCACTACGGCTCCAACTACGTGAACGCGTTCTGGAGCGACGCCTGCTTCTGCATGTCCTACGGCGACGGCAGCGGCAACACCCACCCGCTCACCGAGATCGACGTGGCCGGCCACGAGATGAGCCACGGCGTCACCTCCGCCACGGCGAACCTCAACTACTCCGGCGAGTCCGGCGGCCTCAACGAGGCCACCTCCGACATCTTCGGCACGATGGTCGAGTTCTACGCCAACCTGCCCTCCAACCCGCCGAACTACTGGATCGGCGAGCTGATCAACCTGAACGGCGACGGCTCCCCGCTGCGCTACATGGACAAGCCCAGCAAGGACGGCGGCTCGGCGGACTCCTGGTACTCGGGCGTCGGCAACCTCGACGTCCACTACTCCTCGGGCATCGCCAACCACTTCTTCTACCTGCTGTCCGAGGGCAGCGGCGCGAAGAGCATCAACGGCTTCAGCTACAACAGCCCGACCTCCAACGGCTCGGCCGTCACCGGCATCGGCCGGGACAAGGCCGCGCAGATCTGGTACCGCGCGCTGACCGTCTACTTCACCTCCACCACCAACTACGCGAGTGCCCGCACCGGCACCCTGAAGGCCGCCTCCGACCTGTACGGCGCCACCAGCGCCGAGTACAAGGCGGTTGCGGCCGCGTGGAGCGGCGTCAACGTCAACTGACGTACGGCGCACGGTGACAGGACGTCCGGGGCCTCCGCGGAAGGCGGTCCCGGACGTCCGCACACCCCCTTGCGCGCCTACCCTCCCCCGCATGCCCGCTCCGCTCCCCGGGTGGCGAAGTCCCGCCAGCCGGACGAACCGCCCGTAGCGGGCACTGGGCGGCAGCCGAACCATCCGCACCAGCACTGGCGGATCCCGGCCAATTCCTGTCCGTGGTCTGTCATTTCCTGCCATCGATTGTCATGCTTCTGCCCAAGCCCCGTCCGACATCCGTCACCCCCACCCATCGACGGATCGTCAGGTACCGCACGGGAGCAGCACGTCCGCGCCCTACCGCCCCAACGGCGCCAACCCCGGCGCCCCGGTACGCGGCGCAACCGCGCGCACACGCGGTTTCGTGGAAGGAACCCCCGCACGTGAAGCGAAAGCTGACAGCCGGCGCCGTACTCTCCTCCACCGCCCTGCTCGCCGGCGTGATCCAGATCGCCATCGTCCCCGCCGCCCAGGCCGCCGCCCCGTCGCCGGAGCAGCAGCGCGCGGCGCTGCTCGCGGTGGCCGCCGGGCAGAGCAGCCCGGTCGCCCAGGCCCTGGCCCTCGGCGGCCAGGAGCGGCTGGTGGTCAAGGACGTCGTCGCGGACGCCAACGGCGAACGCCACCTGCGCTACGAGCGGACCTACGCCGGCCTGCCGGTGCTCGGCGGCGACCTGGTCGTCCACCAGCGCGCCGACGGCTCGGTGGACTCGGTCGACCGGGCCTTCGACGGCAGCCTGTCGCTGCCGAGCCTGGCCCCGGGCCTCGCCGCCGGGCAGGCGGCCGAGCGGGCCACCGCCGCGGTGCGGGCGACCGTCGGAACGGCCGCCGACGAGGACGAGGCGGCGCTCAGCCGGGTCGACGGCGCGGGCGCGGCCGAGCTGGTGGTGTGGGCGGCCGACGGCGCGCCGCGGCTGGCCCACCGCACGGTGGTCCGCGGCGAGCGGGCCGACGGCACCCCGAGCAGCCAGCAGGTCGTCACCGACGCCGCCACCGGCGAGGTGCTGTCCACCCGCGAGCAGGTGCAGACCGCGACCGGCACCGGCAAGGGCGTCAACGTCGGCACCGTCACGCTGACCACCACCCAGAGCGGCTCGACCTACTCGCTGAAGGACGCCACCCGCGGCGGCCAGTCCACCACCGACCTCAAGGGCGCCACCTCGGGCAACGGCACGCTGTTCGCCAAGACCAGCAACTCCTGGGGCAACGGCCTGGCCTCCAACCGCGAGTCCGCCGCCGTGGACGCCCAGTACGGCGCCGCGGCCACCTGGGACTACTACAAGAACACCTTCGGCCGCAACGGCATCAAGAACAACGGCGTCGGCGCCGCCAGCCGCGTCCACTACGGCTCCAACTACGTCAACGCGTTCTGGGACGACTCCTGCTTCTGCATGACGTACGGGGACGGCTCCGGCAACACCAACCCGCTGACCGCGATCGACGTCTCCGGCCACGAGATGACCCACGGCGTCACCTCCGCCACGGCGAACCTCAACTACTCCGGCGAGTCCGGCGGCCTCAACGAGGCCACCTCCGACATCTTCGGCACCATGGTCGAGTGGTCTGCCAACCTGCCCGCGGACCCGCCGGACTACCTGATCGGCGAGAAGCTCAACATCTTCGGCAACGGCAAGCCGCTGCGCTACATGGACAAGCCCTCCAAGGACGGCAGCTCCGCGGACTCCTGGTACTCGGGCGTCGGCAACCTCGACGTCCACTACTCCTCGGGCATCGCCAACCACTTCTTCTACCTGCTGTCCGAGGGCAGCGGCGCCAAGGTGGTCAACGGGGTCAGCTACAACAGCCCGACCTCCAACGGCTCGACGGTCACCGGCATCGGCCGGACCAAGGCGGCCGCGATCTGGTACCGCGCGCTGACCGTCTACATGACCTCCACCACCAACTACAAGGCCGCCCGCACGGCGACCCTGAAGGCCGCGACCGACCTGTACGGCGCCACCAGCACCGAGTACAAGACTGTGGCGGCCGCGTGGAGCGGCGTCAACGTCAACTAGCCACCCCTAGCCACCCCCGGTAAGAAACGGCGACAGGCTGCCGCGGCCCTTTGGGAGAGGAGGCCGCGGCAGCCTGTCGACCGTCACGCAGTGGGGGTGCGTCCCTACGCGGTGGCCGGCTTCAGCTCGCCGCGCTCCTCCTTGGCGAGCATCCGCTCGGCGAAGAAGCCGCCGGTGGGCAGCACCGAGAGGACGAACAGCAGCACGCCGCGCTTGGCGTCCCACTTCTGCGCCTGCCAGGCCTGGATCCAGAAGACGACGTACAGGATGAACAGGATCCCGTGGACCATGCCCATCACCGGGACGCCGTCGAAGGACGTGGTCCGCTTCAGCACGGAGCAGATCAGCAGCAGGATGAACGAGACCCCTTCGGGGCCGGAGACCAGGCGCAGGCGGTGGACGGCGCTGCTGTTCACGATGGGTACCTCAATACGGGGGTCGGCGGCGGACCTGCTTGTGAAGCGACTCACAAGCCTTCCGGCCATTATCACCGAGCACCTGTCCGAAGCCCCGGCCGGGGTGGGCACCGTGCCCGACGTCACAGCCGCCGTGTCCGGCCCCGGCGCCACGGCCGTCGCGCCCGACCCCACGGCCGTCGTGTCCGTGTCACAGCTGTGCGCCAGAACCCGGCGGGTCGCGCCGGCCCGTCACCCGCTGCCCCTATCCTGCTGCCCGCGCCCGACGCACCGGGCGCCGTAGACATCGGACGACCGGGGGTAGCGACCACATGTTCAAGCGGGACTGGGACCGAAGGACCTGCGCCAAGCGCGGCCACACCACCTACGCACCGACCGAGCCCGAGCTGGCCGCCCGGCTGCACGCCGCGACCGCCCTCGGCGACGCCTGGCGCTGCCTGCGCTGCGGCGACTTCGCGCTCGGCGCCCCGCACGGCTCCGGCCCGGCGCAGGACGCCCCGCTGGTGCCGCGCGGCAAGGCGCTGCGGGACCTCTTCATCCTGCGCTTCCTCGCCGTCGAGCGGGTGCTGCGCGGCCTGCTGATCATCATCGTGGCCTGGGCCGTCTGGAAGTTCTCCAACAGCCAGGACGCCGTGCACCGGGTCTTCGACGAGAACCTGTCGGTCTTCCGGCCGGTCACCGACCACTTCCACTGGGACCTCGAACACTCCCCGATCGTCGACACCATCCGCAAGACCTTCGACTACAGGAAGAGCACCCTGCTGATCGTCGCGGGCGCGCTGGTGGCCTACGCGCTGATCGAGATCGTCGAGGCGGTCGGCCTCTGGCTGGGCAGGCGCTGGGCCGAGTACCTCACCGTCGTGGCCACCGCCGCCTTCCTGCCGCTGGAGGGCTACGAGCTGAGCGAGCACGTCAGCGCCGTGAAGATCGGCACGCTGGTGCTGAACATCGCCGCGGTGCTCTGGATCATGCTGTCCAAGCGGCTGTTCGGGCTGCGCGGCGGTGTGGTGGCCTTCGAGGCGGAGCGCCACTCGGCCTCGCTGCTGGAGGTCGAGGAGGCGGCCGGCGCCGTCCCGCACGCCGCTCGGGGGGCGCACGCGCGGGCGTGACCGGCGCGTTTGTCGCAGACCGGTACCAGTTCCGCCCCCGCCCCTCCCCCTGCACCGGCCGCGCCCGCTAGATTGCGGCCGTGGCACAGTTCAGACTCCAGGGATCCCGGGTACTCGCCGTCGAGTTGGCCGGCGAGGCCGTCAAGGCCAGACACGGCTCGATGGTCGCCTACACCGGCCAGATGAGCTTCAAGAAGCTGACCGGCGGCGGGGACGGCCTGCGCGGCATGGTCGCCCGCCGGCTCACCGGCGAGCAGATGACCGTCATGGAGGTGAAGGGCCAGGGCACCTGCTACTTCGCCGACAAGGCCACCGAGATCAACCTGGTCCGGCTGAACGGCGAGACGCTGTTCGTCGAGGCGGACAACCTGCTCTGCACGGAGGGCTCGCTGCGCACCGGCACCACCTTCACCGGACTCAACGGCATGTCCTCCGGCAACGGCCTCTTCACCACCAAGGTGGAGGGCCACGGCTGGGCCGCCGTCACCTCGAACGGGCCCGCGATCATCCTGCGGGTCGGCCAGGGCCAGCCGCTGCGGGTGGACCCAGGCGCCTACGTGGCGCACACCGGCAGCCTGCACCGCAGCCTGAAGTCGGGCGCGGGCTGGACCACGGTGATCGGCGAGGGCGGCGGCGAGGCCGTCCAGGTGGAGTTCACCGGAGAGGGCCTGGTGTACGTGCAGCCGTCGGAGAAGGTCACCATCGGGGGCGACGTCTGATGGGCTTCACGAAGATCAACGGCAAGATGGTCGAGGCCGTGGTGCTGCCCGGGCAGCGGCTGTTCAGCCAGCGCGGCGCGATGCTCGCGTACACCGGGGACGTCCGCTTCACGCCGAACATCACCGGCGGGCAGGGCGGCGTGATGTCGATGATCGGCCGCCGGGTGGCCAACGAGGACACCCCGCTGATGACCGTCGAGGGCCAGGGCCGGGTGATGTTCGGCCACGGCGGCCACCACGTGCACGTGATCGACCTGGCCGGCGACACCCTGTACGTCGAGGCGGACCGGCTGCTGGCCTTCGAGGGCACGCTGCGCCAGTCCACCATGTTCATGGGCTCGCAGGGCGGGGTGATGGGCATGGTCCGCGGCCAGGTCACCGGCCAGGGCCTGTTCACCACCCAGCTGGACGGCAAGGGCTCGGTCGCGGTGATGGCGCACGGCGGCGTCTTCGAGCTGCCGATCGTCCCGGGCCAGCCGGTGCACGTCGACCCGCAGGCGTACGTGGCGCACCGCGGCCAGGTGCAGAACAAGCTGTCCACGGCGCTGGGCTGGCGCGACATGATCGGCCGCGGCTCCGGCGAGGCCTTCCAGCTGGAGCTGTCCGGACAGGGCGCGGTGTACGTCCAGGCGAGCGAGGAGAAGCTCTGATGTCCTACCCGCCGCAGCCGCCGTACGGGCAGTCGCCGTACGACCAGCCGACCCAGCCCGGCTTCGCCGCCCCTCCCCCGCCGGGCTACGCGCCGCCGCCCGGCCAGGGCCACCCGCCCGCGCAGGGCTACCCCCAGCAGGGCGGCTACCCGCCGCCGCCTCCCCCGCAGCAGCCCCAACAGGCCTACGCCCAGGAGCAGTTCGGCGGCCCACAGGCCCCGCTGCCGAACGCGCACGGCGGCTCCGGCCCGGTGGTGCACGACGCGTACAGCCTGCCGGTGAACGACAACGTCAACCCGTACGCCTACTCGGTCGACCTGAACGGCTCGTACTTCCTGCAGAAGGGCAAGATGGTCGCCTACTACGGCGACATCACCTTCAAGGGCGTCGGCGCCGGCATGCTGGACCGGGTGATCGGCCAGCACTTCAACTCGCCGATGCACGCGGCGGACTGGGTCGTCGCCCAGGGCCGCGGCAAGCTGCTGCTGGCCGACCGGGCCTTCGACCTCAACTCCTACGACCTGGACGACGGCAACCTGACCGTCCGCTCGGGCAACCTGCTGGCCTTCGACCCGTCGCTGCGGCTCAAGCAGTCGATCATCCCGGGCTTCCTGACCCTGATCGGCACCGGGAAGTTCGTCGCCGCCTCCAACGGGCCGGTGCACTTCGTCGAGCCGCCGATCCGGGTGGACCCGCAGGCGCTGGTCGGCTGGGCGGACTGCCCGGCGCCGTGCCACCACTACGACCACGACTACATGCACGGGCTGATCGGCGGCATCCGGCGGCTGACCGGGCTGGGCGGGGCCTCCGGCGAGGAGCACCAGTTCGAGTTCATCGGCGCCGGCCAGGTGCTGCTGCAGTCCAGCGAGAAGCTGATGGCCGAGCGGTCGGTGGGCCAGGTGGACGCCGAGGCGGGCGTGCCGGTGGGCGGGGTGCCGTCCCAGCCGGCGGCGTCGGGCCACGGCGGGGGCAACCTCAACGTGCCAGGCCTCGGCAATCTGGGCGATCTGGGGCGACGTTTCGGCCTGTAAACTTGTACAATATTGAACTAAATAGGGTATGCTGAGCCCATGGATACGCACACGATCAACACTGCGGACACCCCTCCGTCGCAGCCCGAGGAGGAGACTCCCTGGCTGACCGCCAGGGAGCAGCGGATGTGGCGCGCCCATCTGGAGGTCGCCAAGCTGCTGGAGTACCAGCTCAGCCGCGAACTCCAGCCGCACAACCTGGCGATCAACGACTACGAGATCCTGGTCGTGCTCTCCGAGGCCCCCGACCGCCGGATGCGGATGACCGACCTCGCCACCGCCACCCTCCAGTCCAAGAGCCGGCTCTCGCACCAGATCACCCGGATGGAGAACGCCGGCCTGGTGCTGCGCCAGGAGTGTCCCGGCGACCGCCGCGGCCTCTACGCCCACCTCACCGAGCACGGCTGGGACACCATGCAGCGGGTCGCCCCCGACCACGTGCGCAGCGTCCGGGCCCACTTCATCGACCGCTTCACCCAGGAGCAGCTCGACGCCATGTACGAGGCCCTCGCCCCGGTCGCCGAACACCTGCGCGGCCTCCGCGGCCGTGCCTGACGCGCCGCCGCCCCCAGCACACCAGGGCCGGCCCCACCGGGGGCCGGCCCTGCGC
>NZ_JBHWIJ010000190.1:0-16904 GCF_042732255.1 Kitasatospora sp. NPDC059803
CCCGGTGGGCGGGGGGGGGGCCGCGCCCCCCCCCCCCACGTGCGCCCCCCCCCCCGCGCCCCCCGCCGCCGGGGCGGGGCCCGGGGGCGGGGGCCCCCCCGGTTCGAGCAGGACGTCGTCGGCTGGGCCTGGTGGCGCTCCCCGCAGGGGACGGAGTTCCTGCTCGCGGCGGGCAGCCGGCGGGTCACCCGGCTCGCCGTCAAGGGCCCGGACTGGTCCGCCGACCGGCCCGCCCCGGACCACACGCTGGCCGTCGAACGCCCGGCCCGGGCGGCCGTCCAGGTGGAGGCGGCCCTGGACGGCGGCGCCCGGATCAGCCCGCCGCACTGAACCGACCGGCCGACTCGCGCGCGCACTTCGGCAGCTCGCTCTCCGGCAGCTCGCTCTCCAGCGGCTCGTAGTCCGGCAGCCCGCCCTTCGGCAGCTCGTAGTCCGGCAGCTCGACGCTGGAGACCTGCTTCCCGAGCTCCAGCATCCGGTTCAGCACCCAGCGCCGGTTCAGCAGCCCGTTGCGCACGCGCAGGCCGGTGGCGGTGCGCGGCGCCAGGAACGGGCCGGTGCGGTCCCCGCCCTTCTGGCAGCCCTGGGCGTAGCCGCGCAGCAGTTGCTCGTACCGGGCGAAGGCGGTGCGGTGGTCGCCGCGGGCGCGGGCCAGTTCGCCGGCCAGGACGTACGCGGCCACCACGGCGGTGCCGGTGCCCATGCCGCCGATGGTGGCGCCGCAGGCCGCGTCGCCGAGCAGGGCGATCCGGCCGCTGTACCAGGTGGGGACGTCGGCACGGCTGATCGAGTCGAAGTAGAGCTCGGGGGCGTGCCGCAGGCTCTCCAGCAGGCGCGGCACCTCCCAGCCCAGGCCCGCGAAGGCGTCCCGCACCAGGGCCTTCTGCTGCTCCTGGTCGTGGCGGTCGTAGCGCAGTTCGGGCGAGGCGAAGAGGCAGAAGGCGCCCGCGCGGGCCGGGTCGCGGTGGTCGGCGCCGATCGAGGCGAGCCGGCCGGGGACGTTGAGGCCGACCGAACCGGGCGGCAGGCCGAGGTCGTTGGGGAACTGCCAGGTGGCCGCGTAGTAGCCGAGGTGGCGGACGTAGCGCTGCTCGGGGCCGAAGGCGAGCCGGCGGACGTTGGAGTGCAGCCCGTCGGCGCCGATCACCAGGTCGAACTCGCGCGGCGCGCCGTGCCGGAAGGCGGCCCGCACGCCGCTCGGGGTCTCCTCCAGGGCGGTGATGGAGTCGCCGAAGACGTACTCGGCGCGGGCGCGGCTGTGCCGGTACAGCAGCTGGGCGAGTTCGCCGCGCGGGATCTCCAGTTCGCCGCCCGCGAACTCGGCGGGCAGGTGCAGGAGTCGGCGGCCGTCGGCGCCGAGGAAGGTCATCGGGCTGCCGCCGGTGTCGAGCGCGCGCAGTTCGTCGAGGACGCCCATCCGCTCCAGCACCGTCAGGTGGGTGCGGCCGCGGAAGTCGACGTTCTGGCCGCCGCCGCGCAGCGCCGGGGCGAGTTCGACGACGGTGACCTCGAAGCCGTACCGGCTGAGCCAGTGGGCCAGGGCGGGGCCGGCGATGCTCGCGCCCGAGATCAGGACCTTGGTGCTCATGGGAAACCACTCCGTCCGAGAGGATCGAGAAACTGTGTCTGGTGGACACTATTTGCTGCTGTGTACGGTAGACGCAGTTAGGTCGGACGAGCAACCCCCAGAACGGGAGCGGAATGTGAGCGAGGCGGCGAACGACATGGTGCGGCTGCTCTGGGGCCCCCCGGCCAAGCCCACCCGCGGGCCGAAACCGGCCCTCAGCCTGGAGCGGATCGCGGCGGCGGGCGTCGAGATCGCGGACGCCGAAGGCCTGGGCGCGGTCTCGATGCAGAAGGTCGCCGGGCTGCTCGACTTCACCAAGATGTCGCTCTACCGCTACGTGCCCGGCAAGGCCGAACTCGTCGCCCTGATGGTCGAGGCCGCCGTCGGCGAGCCCCCGCAGGACCGGCACGCCCACGACTGGAGGAGCCAACTCACGGCCTGGGCACACCACTTGACCGAGTCGTTCGGCCGCCACCCGTGGCTGCTCGACGCCACCGTCGGCCCCCGGGTGATGGGCCCGAAGGAACTCACCTGGCTGGAACGGGTGGTGACCGCCCTCGACGGCCACGGACTGACCGGCCCCGAGCGGATGGACGCCGCCGTCCTGCTCGCCGGACACGTCCGCAGCATCGCCCAGCAGTCCCGCGCCGCCGGGCCCGACGGCTCCCCCGAAGCCGAACTCCTCACCGCCCTCGGCACGCTGGTGCACCAGCACGCCGACCGCTACCCCGCCCTGGCCGCCGCCATGACCGGCGAGGACGGGCGCGACCAGGCCCTGGACTTCGGCCTGGACCGCATCCTGGACGGCCTCGCCGCACTGATCACCCGCCGCACGGGCACCGCCTGACGCCTCCCGCCCCGCCTCCTGCTCTGCCTCCCGCCCCGCCCCGCGCCGCCCCGCCTCCCGAGGAAATCCGATGGGCCCGCGTTCGGTCAGCCGCTAGCATCCCGGGCCATGGCGATGTTCGTGCACCTGACCGCCGCGGCGAACGCGCCGCGGATCCGCCGCGCCGGGATCCGGGCCGACAGCCGGGGGCAGGGCGGGGTGCGCGGGCTGTACTGCTTCCCGGTATTGCCCTCGTACCCGCTGACCCACCAGTGGCTGCGCGAACTGGCCCGGTTCGGCACCGGGGGCTCGCTGGTCGCGGTGCACCTCCGGCTGGACGACACGCAGCAGGTGCTGGCCGGGCACTACCGGGACCGCGCGAGGGACGCCCAGCAGTGGGTACCCGCCGCCGAGGCGGTGCGGCGGATCGCCGAACTGGCGGACCCGCGCGGCTGGGAGGTGTTCGTGCCGCGCGCGGTGGGCGCCCGCGAGGTCCACCGGATCCGCGGCGTGCCGCAGGTCTCCGGCTGGCGCTACCAGCCGAACGCCCACGGCACCCGGCCTTGTCCCTGCATGGGCTGCCAGCCCGTCGGCGGGTACGGCAGCCGTCGACTGCGCGAGCGCCACCAGCACCCGTTGGACGCCCCGCCGCCGCCCGTGCCCGTCCTGCTCGCCCGGATCGAGGCCGCCGGCGAGCCGGGCGACCCCGCCGAACTGCTCGCCGCCCTGCAGAGCTTCGGGCGCCGCCGCCGCGGCCCACTGGACCGCCTCGCCCGGCTGGCCGCCCACCCGGACCCGGCCGTGCGCGAGGAACTGGTGTGGGCCGTCGCCGGCTGGTCCACCCCGGGTGTCGCCGCCCTGCTCGACGGTCTCGCGAACGACCCGCACCCTGACGTCCGCGAGGCCGTCGAGGCGGCACTGGAGCGCTGAGGGCCGGCCGCCAGGAGTCCTCGGTGAAGCTCGGGACCGAGCAGGTGCAGCCGGAGCCGTAGAAGCTCCCGACGTGCCCGTTCGGCCGATCCGGGCGATCATGGGACGAACCGCGTCTCGGCGATTCGGCGCGCCGGTGTCAGTCCGGCGGCGCCCGGAAGGTGGACTGCGATGTTCCAGCTCCTGTGGATTCTGCTCATCGGCTTCGTGCTGGGCGTATTGGCCAAGCTGATCCTGCGCGGGCCGCAGTCGATCCCCTGGTGGCTGACGATGCTGCTCGGCGCCGCCGGGGCCTGGCTCGGCAACGCCGTCTCCGGATGGATCGGCGTCCGCCACACCTCGGGCATCGACTGGATCCGGCACCTTCTCCAACTCGGCTTCGCCGTCGCCTTGGTGGCCTTCGTCGCCCCGGCCTGGAGCAAGTCCCACCCGAGCCGCTGACCCGGACGACCCGGACTGCCGCTGACCTGGACTGCCACTGAGCAGAGGCGGAGACGGTCGACCCGTTCGGCGGGGAGGTGCCGTCAGCCGACGTGGACGGCCGGGCGGCGGCTGCGGTCCGGTTCGGCCTCGCGCAGGACTTCGCGGGTGACGGGGGCGATCTCGCCCTGCCCGAACAGGAAGAACCGCAGGAACTGGGCGAAGGGGTTGCCCTCGGTCCACTCGAAGTAGATGTGCGGCTGCTGCCCGGTGAGGTCCCGCACCCGCAGCAGCAGGGCGGCCAGCGCGTTCGGCACGCTGGAGCTCTGCAGCGTCAGCACCCGGTAGCGGTCGTGCAGCACCTCGCCGCGCACGGCCAGCTCGGCCTCGAAGTCGGACGGGTCGAGCACCGTGACCTCCACGAACACCAGGTCGTCCTCGACCGGGATGTCGTTGTCGGCGCGGATCTGGCGGATCTTGTCGCGGTACTCGGCGAGGTCCCGGCTGTTCGGCTCATTGGCGATCAGCCGCAGCGGGCGGTGCATGTAGTCCCGGACGAAGCGTTCCGCGACGGCGTCGAGCACCACGTCGGTGACGCGCAGCTCGAAGGCCCGCTTGAGCCGGGAGAGGAAGGAGACCAGCATGATGCCGGCGATGAAGCAGCCGCCGATCTTGACGCCGTCCGGCCGCTCGGCGATGTTCACGGCCGTGGTGTAGAGGAAGACCCCGGCGATCACGGCGAAGCCGACCGTCCTGCGGCGCTGCCCGGACTTGTGGGCGGCGATGGTGACGGCGATGGCGGCCGAGCTGATCAGCACCAGCACGCCGGTCGCGTACGCGCCGCCCTGGGCGTCCACGTTGGCGTCGAACAGCCAGGTGACCAGGAAGGCGATCAGGGTGAGGACGATCACGGTGGGGCGCACCGCGCGGGCCCAGTGCGGGGCCATGCCGTAGCGGGGCAGGTAGCGCGGCATCAGGTTGAGCAGTCCGGCCATCGCGGAGGCGCCGGCGAACCAGAGGATGGCGATCGTGGACAGGTCGTAGACGCTGCCGAAGGTGTTGCCGAGGTTCTGGTGGGCGAGGTAGGCGAGCGCCCGCCCGTTGGCCTGGCCGCCCGCCTTGAAGGCGTCCGCCGGGATCAGCAGGGTGGTGATGAGGCTGGTGGTGATCAGGAAGCAGCTCATGATCGCGGCCGCGGTGGTGAGCAGCTTGCGGGCGCCGCGGATCCGGCCGGTGGGCTTCTCCTCGGTGTCGTCCGGGTCGCCCTCGATGTGCGGCATCACGGCGACGCCGGTCTCGAAGCCGGACAGACCGAGCGCCAGCTTCGGGAAGACGATCAGTGCGACGCCGATCATCGCGATCACGTTGCCGTGCTCGGCGGTGAGCGCGTCGGTCCAGTCGCCGACGACGTGCGGGGCCTTCAGCACGTGCCAGAGTCCGTTGGTCACCACCACGACGTTCAGCGCGAGGTAGACCGCGACCAAGACGACGGCGATGCCGATCGCCTCGCTGAAGCCCTTGAGGAAGACCCCGCCGAGCAGGGCCACCATGATGAGGGTGATCGTCACCTGCTTGCCGGTCAGCACGCTGTGCAGATGCGGGTTCTCCACCAGGTGCGCGGTCGCGTCGGCGGCCGACAGGGTGATGGTGATCATGAAGTCGGTGGCCGCGAAGCCGAGCAGCGTGAGAACGAAGAGCTTGCCCTGCCAGAACGACAGCAGCCGCTCCAGCATCGCGATCGAGCCCTGGCCGTGCGGGCTCTCCTGGGCGACCCGCCGGTAGACGGGCAGGGCGCCGAGCAGGGTGACGATCACCAGCACGATGGTCGCCAGCGGCGAGAGCAGGCCGGCGGCGAGGGCGGCGATGCCGGGCTGGTAGCCGAGCGTGGAGAAGTAGTCCAGGCCGGTCAGGCACATCACCCGCCACCAGCGCTGGCCCTTGACGTGCGGCGCCTCGGCGTGCGGGCCGGGGTGCTGCTTGGCCATGTCCGACAGGCCTTCCAGCATCCACGCCCGGAACCTCGCGCCGCGGGTCGCGGGCGTCACCCCCGGATCGGCCGAATCCGACGACACCACGTGCACCCCTGTCCACGAGTCGGCCGGCCGCGCTCGGCTCCGGCCCCCAAAGGCCGCCGGACGGCGGGCCTGGTCAGGCTAGGGGACCGGATCGGTGCCGCCGGGGAGCAGCGCGTCCGGACACGCCAGCGGTGCCCCGGACGGCCCTCAGCGGTGGCGGGCGGCGCCCCGCCGTGCTGGTCGTCCCGGCGCGGCGGGCCGCACCTGCTGCCCGGAACGGGCGAGGATGTCCGCGCGATCGACCGATGTGTGCAGGTTTTGCCGAGGACGGACACCAGGGAGGCAGCGGTGGCGGAACCGAGTCGGCGGGGGATTCTGGGCCTGGGCCTGCTGGCGGCGGCCACCGCCTCCTGCGGCACCCGCCGCCCGGACCCCGCCCCGCACTCCTCGTCCGACGGCCCTGCCCCGCGCCCCTCCGCCGACGACCCCGCCCCGACCGCTGACGCCCAGCACGTGGACGTCCCGCCGGAGCAGTCCCTGCCCGGCGCGCCCGACTGGGAGATCACCGACCCCGGCCCCGCCGACGCCATCGAGGGCTTCGCCGACCGGGTCAGCGTGCTGCCCGGTGAGCAGTTCGGCCTGCACGTCTCCACCCCGGCCGCCGCCTTCACCGTCTCCGCCTACCGCACCGGCTGGTACGACGGCGCCCGCGCCCGCCTGGTCTGGCGCCGCGAGCACGTCCCGGGCGGCCGGCAGCCCGCCCCGCACGTGGACCCCGCGACCAGGACCGTGCTGACCGGCTGGCAGCGCACCCTCGCCGTGGACACCACCGGCTGGCCCGAGGGCGCCTACCTGCTGCGCCTGGACGCCGAGGACGGCTCCGGCCAGCGCTACGTCCCGCTCACCGTCCGCTCCGCCGCCACCGCCGGGCGGACGGTGGTGATGAGCGCCCCCGCCACCTGGCAGGCGTACAACGGGTGGGGCGGGTACAGCCTCTACAACGGCCCCACCGGCGGTCTGGCCACCCGCTCGCTGCGGGTGGTCTTCGATCGGCCCTACGACTACGACCACGGCGCCGGGCTGTTCCTGGTGTACGAGGCGCCACTGGTCGCGCTCGCCGAGCGGCTCGGGCTGCCGCTCGCCTACACCACCGGGATCGACGTGGCCCGCGAGCCCGGGCTGCTGCACGGCGCGAGCGCCGTCCTCTCGCTCGGCCACGACGAGTACTGGTCCCCCGAGCAGCGCGCCCAGGTGGTCGCGGCCCGGGACGCCGGCACCAACCTGGCGGTCCTGGGCGCCAATTGCTGCTTCCGCCGGGTCCGCTTCGAGCCCTCGGAGCTGGGCCCGGACCGGACGGTGGTCTGCTACAAGGACGCGTGGGCGCAGGACCCGGGCCACCAGACCGGCGCCCCGGCGACCACCGACTTCCGGGCCGGCCCGGGCGCCGACCCGGAGAGCTCGATGCTCGGCGTGATCTACGACGGCTACCCGGTGGACGCCCCGTACGTGGTCGGCTCGCCGGAGCACTGGGCGTTCGAGGGCACCGGCGTCGCCGCCGGGGCGTCGTTCCCGCACCTGGTCGGCGTCGAGTACGACCGGGTGGACACCGCCTTCCCCACCCCGCGTCCGATCGAGGTGATCGCGCACTCCCCCGTGGTCTGCGAGGGCCGCCGCTCGCACTCCGACACCGCGTACTACACCGTGCCGGGCGGCGCCGGGGTGTTCGCCTCCGGGACGATGCGCTGGGTGGAGGCCCTGGACGCGCACGGGCCCGGGGGCGGCAGCGCCGACCACGGGATCGACGCCCGGGCCGGGGACCTGGTCCGCCGGGTCACCGAGAACGTCCTGCGCACCTTCGCCGCCGGCCCGGCCGGCCTGGCCCACCCGGCCCGGGACAACCTCGCGACCGTCTACGGCGGGGCGTAGCCCGCCGGGAGCTGCGAGGGACCGTCTGCGAGGGGCCGTCGAAGAAATTTCCCGGAACGACGGATCGGGGCGGTGACGCGGCGCCCCGGGCACGCATCGCGGTCGAACGGATTTCCGGGCCGTGGCCGGCCGTGCCCAGCCCGTCACCCGGGGCGAGGAACCGTCCGCCGCACCGATACACTCGCACGGTCTCATCCACCGCAGGTCGTCAAGGACAACCGTCCGGCGTGGCACGGGTGCCGGCCGGAAAGGGCACGAGGGAAACAGAACATGGTCGAGGCCTCCCCGAAGGTCGTTGTCGTCGTCCCCACGTACAACGAGCGGGAGAACCTTCCGGTCCTCGCGGGTCTTCTCGCGGACCTCCCGGTACCGGGCCTGCACCTGCTGGTGGTCGACGACAACTCGCCGGACGGCACCGGCGAGATCGCCGACAAGCTCGCCGCGGAGTCCGGCGGCACCGTGGGCGTGCTGCACCGCACCGAGAAGGACGGCCTCGGCCGCGCCTACCTGGCCGGCATGGCCCGGGCCCTGGACGAGGACGCCGACGTCGTGGTCCAGATGGACGCCGACCTCTCGCACCCGGCCTCGGCGATACCCGCGATGGTCCAGGCCCTGCTGGCCGACGACACCGCCGTGGTGCTCGGCTCCCGCTACGTGCCCGGCGGTTCGACTGCCGCGGAGTGGCCCTGGCACCGCAAGGCCCTGTCCGCGTGGGCCAACCTCTACGTCAACACCATCCTCGGCCTGGGCGTCCGGGACGCCACCGCCGGTTTCAAGGCCTGGCGGGCGAGCACCCTGCGGGCGATCGACCTGCCGACCGTGCAGAGCAGCGGGTACTCGTTCCAGGTCGAGATGAACTACCGGGTCGTCCAGCGCGGCCTGACGATCCGCGAGGTGCCGATCCGCTTCGAGGAGCGGATCGAGGGCGCGTCGAAGATGAGCATCGGGGTGCAGGTCGAGTCGGCGCTGGCGCCCTGGAAGCTGCGGCTGAACCGTCAGGACCCGCGGTAGGCCGTATCCCGCCGCCGTGACCCTGGCCCGGGTCAAGGCCCGGGCATACGGGTGCCGGTCGGGCGGCTCGGCGGTGTGAAGGGCTGCCACAGGGAAAGAAGGGCGACATGGCCCTTCTCCCGGAGTCCCTCACGGCCCTGATCCGCCGCGGCGCCCGAGAACCGTTCGTCGTCCAGACCGTACGGGCCACCGTGGCCGCCACCCTCGCCTTCGCGGTGGCCACCCGGCTCAGCAACGAGCCAGCCCCGCTGACGGCCCCGCTCACCGCGCTGCTGGTGGTGCAGGTCACCGTCTACTCGACGCTCAAGACCAGCATCCGCCGGGTCAACTCGGTGGTGGTCGGCGTGCTGATCGCGACCGGTTTCAGCGCCGTGGTGGGGCTCTCCTGGTGGAGCCTCGGGCTGATCATCCTGGCCTCGCTGGTCGTCGGCCGGTTCGTCCGGGTCGAGGAGTTCGTCCAGGAGGTCGCGATCAGCGCCATGCTGATCCTCGGCGTCAGCGGGCTCGCCTCGCAGGCCTGGGACCGGGTGCTGGAGACGCTGATCGGCGCCGCCGTCGGCCTGCTGTTCAACCTGCTGTTCGCCCCGCCGGTCTGGGTGGACACCGCCGGGGAGTCGATCGAGGACCTCGCCCGGCGGGCCCGGCAGCTGCTGCTGGACATCGCCGAGCAGCTGGGCCGTCCGACCCCGGTCGCCCGGGCCGCCGAGCAGCTGCACGAGGCCCGCCGGCTCGACCACGCCATCGCCGACGTGGACGTGGCACTGCGCCAGGCGGAGGACAGCCTGCGGCTCAATCCGCGGATCAACGACGGGCTGCTGTCCCGGCTGGTGCTGCGCACCGGACTGGACACCCTGGAGATCTGCGTGGTGGTGATCCGGGTGCTGGCGCGCTCGTTGACCGACCTGGCCAAGCGGCGCGCGCCCGGCGAGCGGCTGTTCCCGCCGGACGTCGCGGTGGGCCTGGAGGAACTGCTGGCGCACGTCGGCGGGGCCATGGTCAGCTTCGCGGTGCTGGTCACCACCCAGGTGAGCCGCAGCGCCGAGGAGGCGGAGCGGCGGCTGACCGCCGAGCTGGCCGCGGCCTGGACCTGCCGGGAGAACGTCGCCCAGGTGCTGCTGCAGAAGGTGCGGGAGCACCCGGAGGCGTGGCAGTTGCACGGTTCGATACTGGCCGAGGTGGACCGGATCCTGGACGAACTGGACCTGGAGCACCGCAGCCGGCGGCTGATGGAGGAGCTGGACCGGGCCTCGGTGGCGAGCCGGGAGCGGTTCTCGCGGTTCGCCGGGCTGCCAGGTGTCGACGTGGCGGTGCCGCCCGGTCGCTGTGTCACCGCTGACGCGGCGCACGAGTGTCGGAGGGGAGAGCTCGGGGGGCGCCGGGGCGCCCGCCCGGCGGAGCGCCCAGGGCCCACCCCCCCCCACGCGCGCGGGCGCGCCGGCCGCGCGCCTGCGACACCGCCCACAGGGCATCGACCAGGGTTCCTGCGGGAGCGGGTGGCCGGTCTCCAGGTAGGTCTTCAGGTTGGACAGCACCGCCGACCAGCCCTGCTCGACGTCCGCCCGCTCGGCCTCGTCGGCCAGCTGGTCGTGGGTGACGGTGAGCCGGGTGAGGTCGTGCCAGCCCCGGAGCTCGAAGGTGACCCGGGAGGGACCGCCCGGGCGTCGTTCCCCGGGCCCCGCCCAGGTGGTGACCAGCCGGTGCGGGCGGTCGACGGCCTCGACGACGCCGATCACGTCGGCCGTCCCGGAGCCGTCGGCCCGCTGGTGCTCCCAGGGCGCGCCGGGCAGCCAGGTGGAGACGTTGCGGTGGCCCCAGTAGAGGCCGGACTCGTCGGCGTTGGTGAGGGCGTGCCAGACCCGCTCGGGGGTGGCGCGCAGGTAGAGGGTGCTGCGGAAGGCGGGCGCGGCCATCGCGTCAGCCCCTGGCCGCGTCGAGCAGCGGCTGGACCTCGATCTTCTGCATCCGCATCATCGTCGCCATCACCCGGCCGGCCTTGGCCCGGTCCTCGTCGGCGATCAGGTCGAGCAGGACGCGCGGGGTGATCTGCCAGGAGAGGCCGAAGCGGTCCTTGAGCCAGCCGCACGGGCCCGCCTGGCCGCCGTCGGCGGTGAGCTTGGCCCAGAGCTCGTCGACCTCCTGCTGGCCGTCGCATTCCACCTGCAGCGACATGGCCTCGGTGAAGTGGAACTCGGGGCCGCCGTTGAGGGCCGCGTACTCCCGCCCGGCGAGTTCGAAGGCGACGGTCATGACCGAGCCGGCTCCGCCGGGGCCGGTCTCGGGGTAGCGGGTGACCTGCGTGATGCGGGAGTTGGGGAAGAGGGAGGTGTAGAAGGTGGCGGCCGCTTCGGCCTGGTCGTCGAACCAGAGGAAGGTGGTGATCTTCTGCATGCGCCCGACGGTAGCCCCGGGCCCCGCCCGGACGGCCGAGCCACGGCCGGGGGTCACCGGTTCGGCGCCCCCGGCCCGCGGCCCGCCCGCTACCGGGTCAGTGCACCCAGCCCGCGTAGCGCTGCACGAAGCGCAGGCCGGTGTGGGCGGTGACGACGACGTCGTAGCGGCCCTGCTTGTCCAGCGGCCAGGACAGGTTCACCTGCTGCCCGGGCTTGACCCGGACGGTCTGCGCGGTGCCGGCGAAGTCGTTGGGGGCGGCGGTGAAGGAGACGTCGGTCATGCCGTCGTTGGCCACCTGCAAGGTGAGCCGCACGCTGCCGTGCAGGTCGGCGGTGACGATCGGCACGCCGATGTCGTTCTGGCCGTCCTGCCCGTCCCGGACCACGGTGCCGGCGAAGCGGCGGACGAAGCCGTCCGGGCCGTGGACGGTGAAGTCGTAGCGGCCGTTGGTGGTGGCGGCGTCCCAGACGTACCGGGCGGTGGCGCCGGGGGCGACGGTGTACGGGGTGCCCGCGAAGGGCAGCGCGATGTTCGGGTAGACGGTGTACGGGAAGGCCACCGAACCGTCGTTGCTCATCGTGCAGGTGACCTTGCCGGTCTTGCGGTCCACCTCCACGTCGGCCCACGGCTGGTAGGGCAGCGGGCGGTGCGGGCGCTCGCCGCGCTCCTGGACGGGCATCGACTGGGCTCCGACCGCCGGGAGGGCGACGCCGGGCAGCTTGGTGCCCGCGTCGGCCCTGGCCATCAGGGCGGTGGTGTCGGGCAGCGACGGGACGGACGGGTTCGGCGCGGCGAAGTCGAAGCAGCTGGTGAGGTCGCCGCAGACGGACCGGCGCCAGGCCGAGATGTTCGGCTCGGCGACGCCCGTGACCAGCTCCATGAAGCGCAGCACGGAAGTGTGGTCGAAGACCTGGGAGTTGACCCAACCGCCGCGCGACCAGGGCGAGACGACCCACAGCGGGACGCGGTTGCCGAGGCCGATGGCGCGGCCCTGGGTGAACTCCTCGGGAGTGCCGGGCTCGGGGGTGGGCGGGACCATGTGGTCGAAGTAGCCGTCGTTCTCGTCGTACATGACCAGGAAGACGGTGTGCTCCCACACCGCCGGGTTGGACATCAGCGACTGGAGGGCCTGGTTGACCCAGTGCGCCCCGTACGCCGGGCCGGCCTCCGGGTGCTCGGAGAAGAGGTAGGGGGCGACCAGCCAGGAGATGGTCGGCAGGGTGCCGTCCTTGCAGTGGCGGTCGAAGGCGGCCGGGTCGAACTTGGTCATCGCGTTGATGTAACGCGGGTCGGTGGGCGGGAAGTTGTGGAACTGCTTGAAGTAGGAGAGGGCGTTGTCGTCGTAGTCGCCGGTGCGGTCGTCCTTGCTGGGGTTGTGGTAGACCCGCCAGCTGACGCCGGCCTGCTCCAGGCGCTCGGCGTAGGTGGTCCAGTCGGCGACGGGGTTGTCGGTGACCGGGGTGTTGTCGATCCAGGGCCCGGTGGTGCCGTCGCGGCCGGGGCCGGAGGTGCCCGTCCAGAGGTAGAGCCGGTTGGGGTCGGTCGGGCCGGCGAGGGAGGTGAAGTAGGCGTCGCAGAGGGTGAACGCGTCGGCCAGGGCGTACTGGTAGGGGATGTCGTCCCGGGTGAAGTAGCCCATGGTGCGCTCGCCCTTGGCGGCGATCCACTTGTTCATCGCACCGTTGTTGATCGTCTGGTGGCCGGTCGCCCAGTCGTGGGGCAGGCCGCCGGCGTTCTGCGCGTTGTACTTCGAGGTGTCCATCCGGTACGGCAGCATGGCTCCGCCGTCGCTGCGGCGGCTGTCCGGCTGGCGGAACACGTCGGCGCCGTCCGGGAATTGGAGCGCCTGCTTGTCGCCGAAGCCGCGGACGCCGCTGAGCGTGCCGAAGTAGTGGTCGAAGCTGCGGTTCTCCTGCATCAGCACGACGACGTGCTTGACGTCCTTGATGGTGCCCGTCAGCCGCTCGGAGGCGGCAGGGGCGGCGGCGGGGGCGGCCTCGGCGGGGGCGGCACCCAATCCGGTCAGGGCGGTGGCGCCGACGGCCGCGGTGGCGCCGACGAAGGTGCGGCGGGAGAGCTCGGACATCACGAACTGGCCTCTCAGAGCTGGAAAGTGGCGACGGCGGCGGCGGTGTCGGAGGGCCACTCGTTGGCGGCGGTGTTCGGCTCGGGCTGCGGCCAGTCGGCGACCAGGGTGTGTGCCTCGACCAGCTTCAGCGGGCCGGCGTACTGGACGTAGTCGATGCGGTCCTGCGGCTCGGGCTTGGCGCCGCGCTGCTTGCGGGTGGGCGACCAGGTCGCGCCCGGGAACTTGACCGGGTCGCGGTGCTCCTCGCGGAAGGTGTCGGTCAGCCCCGCGCCCTGAAGGGCCACGCCGACGGGCCAGTTGAGCACCCCGACGCCGCCGTGCGCGGCGGCGGTGGCGGCCGTCCAGTCCAGGTGGGACGGCGAGGAGAGGGCACCGGCGAGCACCACCGGAGTGTGCCGGGCGATGTCCGCGCGCACCGCTGCGGCCAGGGCCTTGGCCTGCTTCACGCGGAGCGAGGCGGTCTCGGCCGCCTCCGTCTGGGCGGCCGTCCGACCGTCCTGGAGCGCGTACGGGCCGTAGCCGGCCTCGTCGAGGTGCGCGGCCCAGAACCGGACGGCCCGGCCACCGGGGAGCTGCACGGTGGCCCCGGCGGCGGGCAGGTCGGCGGTCGGCGGGGTGACGTCGGCGAGCGGGTAGCGGCTCAGGATGCCGACGCTGCCGGGGCTCTGGTAGGCGTACCAGCCGAGCGCGTCGGCCAGGGTCTTCGCCCGCTCACCAGCGGTCTCCTGGAGGGCGAGCACGTCCAGGCCCTGGGTGAGGACGACGCGCAGCTGCTTCTCCAGGGCGTCGGTGTACCCGGCGCCGGCGTCGTGCAGGTTCCAGCTGGCGGCCTTGAGGCGCGGCGGCGCGGCGGGGTCGACCACGGGGATGAGGACGGTGACGGTGTCGACGGCACCCGCGCTGTCCTTGACGCCGACGACGGCCACCTCGGGGCTCTTGCCCGCCGCGGGCGCGGTGCCGGTGAGCGTGCCGTCGGCGGTGACGTTCAGCCAGGACGGCCCGCTGACCTTGCGGAAGGCGGCGCTCCCCGCCGGGTTGCCGGCCGGGCGGGACCAGAGGCCGCCGAGCTTGACGGAGACCGCCGCGCCAGGGGCGACGGGCGCGGTGGTGAGGGCGTCCACGGCGCTGTGCGGGCGGACGACGGCCGGCTTGGCGCGGAAGCTGAACGGGGCCGTCTGGGCGAGGACGCCGTAGCCGTCCTTGGCGAGCAGGTAGGCGGTGTACGGGCCGCCGGTCAGCGCGGAGGTGTCGAGCTGGAGGTCGCCGGAGGTGCCCGGGACGTACTTCCAGACGAGGGAGCTGCCGTTGCCGGGCTGGCGGCCGCCGTCGTACACGCCGACCCAGTTCTTGGCGTCGGGGGCGTCGGTCGTCCAGTGGAAGGTGAGCCGGTCGCCTTCGGTGGGGTTGGCGGAGGAGGTGAGGGTCAGGGCGCTGCCTGCGGCCACGGTTGTCCTGTCCGCCGCCCGGGGCCCGGTCCGCCGGGGGTCGGCGCCGGGTCCGCGCGCGGCTGGTCACGGAGGCTGGGAAGGGAGGGCCCGGCAGTTGGCTGTACAACTGCGGGCGGCCCTCATTCATCCGAAAGTCAGCGACCGGGACGTGAACGGCGCGTGACGGCCCATCGGGCGGTTCGGGAACTCCGTGGCGGGCGGCGGGAATCCTCGGCGGAAACGCCGGGAGCGCTGGGAGGGCCGGAAACGCCGGGGGCCGCGACGGGATCCGTCGCGGCCCTCCTGTGCTGCTGCGCTGCTGCGCCTCTTGGCTTCTGCGCTCCTCGGCTTCCTGACTTATGCCAGGGCGAGGAACAGCTTCTCCAGCTCGGCCTCGCTCATCGGCGGGGTGTCCTCGTCGGAGACGGCCATGCACTGGCGCATGCCGCTGGCCACGATCTTGAACCCGGCCCGGTCCAGGGCGCGCGAGACCGCCGCGAGCTGGGTGACCACGTCCTTGCAGTCACGGCCCGCCTCGATCATCGCGATCACCCCGGCCAACTGGCCCTGGGCACGGCGCAGCCGGTTCAGGACCGCGCCGACCGACTCCTCGTCCACCTGCATGTCCGGGCCGCCTTTCGCATCGACTGTCGACTGACAACTGTACCCGGCGGGGTATCCATTCCCGGGCGGGGCGATGCGGGCGAGGGGCGCTGGGGCCTTCGGCGGTTCAGCGGCGGTGTTCAGCGGCTTTGGTCAGCGGCTGTGCTCAGCGGCGGGCGAGGCGGCGCTCGCCACCGGCGCCGGTCTCGTACGGGAGCCCGTAGTGCGCGAACACGGCCGGTTCCTCCTCGGCGGGCAGGACGTCGTCGGTGCCGATCGACGGCGCCTGCTTGACCTGGTTCTTCGGGAACGCCACCCGGACGTAGTCCGGCCCGACGACCGCCCCGTCGAGCGGGACGAACACCAGGCGGCGCTTGGTCACCAGGCCGACCGTGACGGTGGCGAAGAACGGCTGGTCGGTGGCCGTCTCCACGTAGACGGACTCCAGCGAGCCGATGCGGCGGCTCTTCTCGTCGACCACGACGTGGCCGCGCCATTCGCGGATGTCTGCCATAGCGATCACCACGGCGTCGGACCTCCCGTTCCCCGGCCTTTCCGCTTCCGTCGTCCGGCGACGGTTCGCCGCCGGGACCTCCCATCCTGCGCCGGGACGACCGGGGGCGCGCGATGGGCGACGAAAACGGACATACAGGGGTGACCCGACCAACCGCCACCAGGGCCGTGACCTGGGCTTTAGGCTGTCCGCCGAGGGAGTTGCAAGCAGATCATCCGATCGTCAACAGACGGAGGCAACGGCCGTGGGACACGACGACCTGTGGGAGTCCGGCGAAGCCGGAACCCCGGCCGACCTACGGCCCGACATCCCGCACCCGGCCCGGATGTACGACTACTACCTCGGCGGGAAGGACAACTTCCCCGCCGACCGGGCCGCCGCCGAGAAGGCGCTCGCCGCCAATCCGGAGTTCCGCTCCACCGCGCGGGCCAACCGGGGCTTCCTCACCCGCGCGGTGCGCTGCGTCGCCGACCTCGGCATCGACCAGTTCCTCGACATCGGCACCGGCATCCCCACCGCCGGCAACACCCACGAGATCGCCCAGGCCGCCAATCCCGGGGCGCAGGTCGCCTACGTCGACAACGACCCGATCGTGCTCAGCCACGCCCGCGCCCTGATGTCCGGCACGGGCCCGGGGCGGACCGCCGTCCTCCAGGCCGACCTGCGCGAGCCGTCCGCCGTACTCGCCGCCGTCGAGGCCGCAGGGCTCCTCGACCTCTCCCGACCGGTCGGCCTCGTCCTGGCCGCCGTCCTGCACTTCCTGCGCGACGAGGACAAGCCGTACCAGGCGGTCGACACGCTGATGGACGCGCTCCCCTCCGGCAGCCACCTCGTCCTCTCGCACGGCACTGCCGACTTCATCCCCGCCGAGGTCCGCGACCGCGTCACCGGCATCTACGACAAGGCCACCGCCCCCCTCGTCGGCCGCACCCGCGACGAGGTCCGCACCTTCTTCGACGGCCTCGACCTCCTCGACCCCGGCATCACCACCGTCCCCCTCTGGCGCCCCGACACCGCCCCCGCCCCCGGCGCCGACCGCGTCAGCATCTACGGCGCGGTGGGTCGCAAGCCCTGACGGCACCCCGGGGGGAATATACCGACCGGTCTACTGATCCCCCCCCCCCCCCCCGAGCCGGGACCCTCCCCGAACAACCGCTGATCCGACGATTCCGCCCTGCGCGCAGG
>NZ_JBHWIJ010000191.1:0-16660 GCF_042732255.1 Kitasatospora sp. NPDC059803
GGGGCTGCATGCCCCGCCGCGCGCGCGGGCCCCCCCCCCCCGGGGGGGGGGGCCGCGCCGGGGCACGTCCGGAAGGGGGGCGGGGGCTCGGCCGCCCGGCCCACCCACCGGGTGGGCGGACCCACGACCGGCACCTCACACCAGGCCGCCTCACCGCAGGCCGACAGGGGGAGAAACCCATGACGAGCTCCACACTGGAGCGGGACCACAAAGAGGGGAACGAGGCGGCGGACGTCCTCGCCCGGGCCCGCAACCTGGTCGACCCGGTCCTGCGGGCCGCCGTCGACTCACTGCCGGGCGCGATGCGCAAGGTCGCCGGCTACCACTTCGGCTGGTGGGAGGCGGACGGCTCGCCCGCCGACGCCCCCTCCGGCAAGGCGATCCGGCCCGCCATGGTCCTCGCCGCCACCCAGGCACTCGGCGGCACGACCGCCGAGGCCACCGCCGCGGCCGCCGCCGTCGAGCTGGTGCACAACTTCACGCTGCTCCACGACGACGTCATCGACCGGGACGAGACGCGCCGCCACCGGCCCACCGCCTGGCGGGTGTTCGGCACCACCGAGGCCATCCTGGCCGGGGACGCCATGCACTCGCTGGCGCTGCGTCTGCTCGCCGAGGACGCCCACCCGGCCGCCCGGAGCTCGGTCCGCCGGCTCACCGACTGCGTGGTCGAGCTGTGTGAGGGCCAGCAGATCGACTGCGCCTTCGAGCAGCGCAGCGACGTCTCGCTCGCCGAGTGCCTGGCGATGGCGGAGGCCAAGACCGGCGCCCTGCTCGGTGCCGCCTGCGCGATGGGCGCCCTGTACGGCGGCGGGTCGGAGGAGGCCGCGCAGGCGATGGACGGCTTCGGCCGGGAGATCGGCCTGGCGTTCCAGCTGATCGACGACCTGATCGGCATCTGGGGCGATCCGGCGGTGACCGGCAAGCCGGTGGGCGCGGACCTCGTCGCCCGGAAGAAGTCGCTGCCGGTGGTCGCGGCGTTGGGCTCCGGCACCCCCGAGGGGGCCCGGCTCGCCGGGCTGTACGCCCTCGAACGCCAGCTCAGCCCTGAGGAGTTGGCGCAGTGCGCGGCGTCCGTCGAAGGCGCCGGCGGCCGCGGCTGGGCGCAGGGCGAGTCCTGCGAGCGGATGGCGGCGGCGATGGCGCAGCTGGCCACGGCCGTCCCGGAGCCGTCGGCGGCCGACGAACTGCTAGTGCTGGCCGAACTGGTCACCCGCCGCAGCCACTGACCGGGCTCGTCCGACCGGGCTGGTCCGGCCGGACTCGGCTGACCGGACTCGTCGGGGTGGGGGTGGGGGTGCGGGGGGGGGGCCGGCCACGCGGCCGGGGGGCCCCGCCCCCCCCCCACCCCCGGCGCGCGGGGGGCGGCGGGGACGGGGGGGGGGGCGCGCGCGCGCGGTGGGCCGGCGGGGTGTGAGGGGCGCCCCCCCCCCGGCGCCCCCCCCCCCCCCCCCCCCGGGCCCCGGCGCCCGCACCCACACCCGTACCCGTGTCAGCGCCGGTAGCCGGTAGCCGGTAGCCGGTAGCCGGTAGCCGGTAGCCGGTGGCCTGCGGGCGCCCGGGAAGCGTCGGGCCGCCCGACATGCTGACCCGCCCCACCCCGCATAGCATCCCCTATGTACTCGTATGTCCCGAATTCCGGTGCGCGCCTGCGCCGCCGGCCTTCCGTGCACTGGGGAGAGCGACGAGCATGGCCAACCCGGCACTCGTGGACCCGGCCACGATCCGCGCGACCGCCGCCGAGGCCTGGATCCGTGCCTACCCGATCCTGCAGAACTACCGCACCCTGTACGCGCAGGCACTGGACGACGCGGACCCGGGGTACGTCGGCGGCTTCGGCGTCTTCCGTCACCGCTCGCAGCCGTTCACCCCGGCCGACACCGACGTCGCCTCCCCCGACAACGACACCCCGCACTCCTGGGCCTGGCTCGACCTGCGCGCCGAACCGTGGGTGGTGTCCGTCCCGGCCGCGGACCGCTACTACGTCCTCCCGCTGCACGAACTCGACACCGTGTACGCCGGGTTCGTCGGCGCCCGGAGCACCGGCCAGGAGGCCGGCGACTACCTGGTGGCCGGCCCCGACTGGCAGGGCGAGCCCCCGCCCGGCATCCGGGGCGTGCTCCGCACCGCCACCCGCCTGGTCGGCATCCTCGGCCGCACCCACCTCACCGGCGACACCCCCGCGGACATCGCCGAACTGAAGGCCGTCCAGCAGCAGTACCGGCTGCGCCCGCTGCACGAGTACGCCGGCACCCCGGCGCCCGCCCCCGCGCCGGAGCCGGTCTGGCCGGTCTGGCGCGAGGAGGTGCTGGACACCGTCGAGTTCCTCAGCTTCCTCGACTTCCTGCTCGGCTTCTTCCCGCTCCGCGGGCCCGTCGAGCTGCCGCCCGCCGAGGTCGACCTGCGCGGCCGCCTCACCGACCTCGGCGTCGACGGGCGCGGCGAGTTCGAGCCCGCCACGCTGCCGATCGAGGTCCGGGCCGAGATCGAGCGCGGTATCGCGGACGGCCGCGCACGGCTGGAGCGCGCCGCCGCCGAATCCGAACCCACCGCGCCGGCCGCACTCTTCGGCACCCGTGAGCGGATCGGCGGGGACTTCCTCCGCCAGGCCCTCGGCGCCAGGCCCGGCCGCTACGGGCTGCCCACCGAGGAAGCCTGGTGCGGCGGTTGGGCGGCGGACAGCGCGGGCAACCGGCCGCCGAACGCCAGCGACCGCGACTACGCCGTCCGCTTCGGCCCGGACGACCTGCCGCCGGCCCGGTACTTCTGGTCCGCCACCATGTACGCGCTCCCGGACCGCCTGCTGGTCGACAACACCCTGGACCGCTACGCGATCGGCGACCGCACCCCCGGCCTGGTCCGCGACCCGGACGGCGGGCTCACCCTCCACCTCCGGCACAAGCGGCCCGCCGACGCCCAGCACTCCGCCAACTGGCTGCCCGCCCCGGACGGCCCGTTCACGGTCGTCGTCCGGCTCCACGGCCCGGACCGGTCCGTCCTCGACGGCCGCTGGCACCTCCCGCCGCTCGACCCGAGCTGACCCGCAGCGCAGAAATCCGCACCGCAGGGATCCGCACCGCAGAGACCGCGCCGACCGGACGAAGGACACCCCGATGAACCACCCCGAGCTGGAGGCCCTGGCCGCCGACGCCTACGTCTACGGCTACCCGATCGTCGCCGACCTCACCATGGTCGAGCGCTTCTCCCGGGGCGGCCTGGGCACCCTGCCGGCGGCGTCGTTCAACCACTTCAGCCACGCCACCCGGCTGGCCGGGCCCAAGGACCACTTCGTCTCGGTCAACAACGACACCCTCTACTCGATCGCCCAGCTCGACCTCTCCGAGGGCCCGCAGGTGCTGCGCGTCCCGGACACCGCGGGCGCCTACTACGTGCTGCAGGTCGTCGGCGCGTGGACGGACAACGTCGCCTACGTCGGCAGCCGTGCCACCGGCACCGGCGAGCAGACCTGGCTGATCGTCCCGCCCGGCTGGCACGGCACCCCGTCCGACCCGGCCCGGGTGATCGAGGCGCCGACCACGGTGGCGACCATCGTCGGCCGCTTCGCCTGCACCGGGCCGGACGACCTCCGCCGGGTCAGGGCCCTCCAGAAGGCCCTCACCCTGGAGCCGCTGGAGCCCGGCGGGCTGGTCGCCGGACTGCCCGAGCCCGATCCGGAGGTGCCCGAGCGGCTGGCCTTCTTCGAACGGCTTCGGGTCTGGATGCAGGCCTTCCCACCGGCCGGTCCGGACGTCGAGTACCAGCAGCGCTTCGCCCCGCTCGGCCTGCTCGACGAGGGCACCTCGCCGTACCGTGCGGCCGCCGCGGACTGGACCCTCGCGCTGGCCAAGGGCCTGGCCGCCGGCCGCGAACGGGTCGAGGACGCCACCCGCCCGCCCGAGGACCACCCGCCCGGCGAGTGGCGCTCGGCGCTCCACCTGTTCGACTACAACATCGACCACCTGGGCCCCGGCACCCTCGACGACCCCGAGTGGCGCATCCCCGACCGCCGCGCCGGCTACCTCAGCCGGGCCGCCGCCGCCCGGGCCGGCCTCTGGGGCAACCACGCCTACGAGGCCTCGTTCGCGATGACCTACGACGACTCCGGCGGCCGCCCGCTCAGCGGCGCGCACCGCTACACACTGCGGTTCGACCAGCCACCGCCCGCCGAGGCGTTCTGGTCCGTCACGATGTACGCGCTGCCGGACTACTACCTGGTGGACAACCCGATCGAGCGCTACACGATCGGCGACCGCACCCCGGGCCTGGTGTACGGCGCGGACGGCTCGCTCACCCTGACGCTCCAGCACGAGCAGCCCGAGGACGAGGTGGAGGCGGCCAACTGGCTGCCCGCCCCGGTCGGCGAGTTCCGGCCGATCATCCGGCTCTACCAGCCGAAGCCGGCCGTGCTGGACGGCAGTTACCGGGTGCCGCCGATCGACCGGAGCTGACCGCCGACGCCGCCGGGCGCGGACGTCGAGGGGGACACCGGACGCTCAGTGCGGAGCCGGGGTCGCGGTGCCCGTCGGGGTGCCCGAGGGCGGTGGCGAGGACGGGTGCGCGGACGCCGATGCCGATGCCGACGACGAAGGCGAAGGCGAGGACGACGCCGAGGAGGACGGCGACGGCGAGGGAGCGGAGGACGACGGCGACCCCGACGGGGACGGAGCCGCCGTGGCCGTCACCGACGGCTGCGGGGAACTGCTCGGCTGCGGGTTCGTCGTGGCCGACGCCGACGCCGACGTCCCCGGAGCGGCGGGGGAGGAGGCCGAGCCGCCCCGGTTGTGCGGTCCGCCCTCCAGGGTGACCACCGCCTGCGAGGGCGGCAGCGCGATCCGGGCGGTCCAGTGCGCCGTGGGCGCGAGGTCCTCGTCCACGGTGACGGTCACGGTGATCCGCTGGCCCGGTGCGAGGGTGCCGGAGTCGCGGCTGAGCCGCAGCCAGCCGGCGTCCGTCACGGCGTGCCAATGGATCTCGGTGGTGCCGGAGTCGGTGAGGGTGAGGACGGTCCGGCTGCCGTACTCGGCGGCCTCGACGGTGAGCAGCCCGGCCGGGGCCGGTTCGGCTTCGCCCGGGCCGCCCCTGGGCGCGGGTGCCTGGCCGACGGCGGGTGCGGGGGCGGCGACCAGGGTCGGACTGCCGATCGGGGTCGCCCCGTGGGCCGGTACCGGGACCGCCGGGCCCTGGAGGGTCAGCCGTGGAAAGCCGAGGGGTAACGTTTCTGCACCCCCCGCCCCCGCACCCGCCAACTCCATCCCCGGCACCCCCGGCACCCCCGGCACCCCCGTGCCCGCCGCCGGCCACGGCTTCGACGGCTGCTGCCCGCCCGTCCGCCCGGCCTCCTCCACCCGCACCGTGGACACCGCGGCCGCCGTCCCCTCCCCGCTGCTCCGGTGCCCCGCCCACAGGGCGACCACCGGCGCCGCCAGGACGGCCGCGAGCACCCCGGTGGTCACCACCCGCCGACGCACCGCCAGCGCCCGGCCCGCGTCCGGCGCCCGGTGCCGGGGAAAGCCGCCCTGGTCGAACCGCAGCCCCGACTCGGCCACCGGCGCCGCCCCCGCCCGCCGCACCGCACCGGCCGCCGACGGCAGGTACGCCGCTCCCTCGCCTCCCTCGCCCGAGGGCGCCGGGGAGGGCACCGGGGCGGGGGCGGGCGCCGCGAGCAACGGTAGTCCGGACAGCCCCGCCGAGCCCTCCGCCACCTCGCCGGCCACCCGCTCCGCCGTCCCCCGGCAGGTCGGGCAGTCCACCACGTGCTGCACCAGCTCCCGGCGCAGCGCCGGGCCGAGCACCCAGTCCCGCCAGGACTCCGCCCCGGCCCCGCCGAGCCGGTCCAGCTCCGGGCAGCTGCCCACCCCGAGCACCAGCAGCGCCGCCCTGGTCCGGGCCACCTCCGCCTCGGCGGCGGCGAGCAGCGCGCGGGTCCGCTCGAACGGCAGGCCCAGCACCGCCGCCACCTCGTGCGGGGTCAGCCGGTGCCGGACGGACAGCTCCAGCGCCTCGCGCTGCTCCGGGTCGGTGCCGGCCGCCTCCGGCCAGGCGAGCGAGGCCAGCTCGCGCCGCCGCCGGGCCGCCTCGGCCTCGGTCGGCTCCGCCGTGGCGTCCCGCCCGGCGCCGTCCGCGAGCCGCCGCAGGCAGCAGTACCGGGCCAGCGAGAACAGCCAGGCCCGGACCAGCCCGGGCTCGGTCAGCCGGGCGCCGTGCCGCCGTGCCAGCTCGCGGGCCTCGCGCAGGGCGCCGGCGGCCGCGTCGTGCTCGCACAGCACCGAGAGACAGTAGGTGAACAGGCCGTCCACCTGCCGGTCGTACGCCGCCAGCACGGCGGCCGGCGGCCCTTCAGTACGCGTTGTCACCCGTCCGACGGTAGAGACGGCGGGCGGCGTACCTCGGCCATTCGCCGTGTATGTACTTCTTTCGGGTAACAACATCGCCCATCTGTGTGGGTTTGGGCCCGGTTCCGGTGGAGTTCGGGCCCGGTTCCGGTGGAGCAGGGCGTTGTCGGACCCAGGCGCTACGGTGGGCCGCATGGCTGCCCGTACCAAGACCACCGCCAAGCCGCGCCCGGCGTACCGCTGCACCGAGTGCGGCAACCAGCTGCCCAAGTGGGTCGGCCGCTGCCCGGAGTGCAACGCCTGGGGCACGGTCGAGGAGTACGGCGCGGTGCCGATCCGGACGACGGCCGCGGGCCCGGTCAGCTCGCCGGCCCGTCCGATCGGCCAGGTGGACGGCCAGGTCGCGACGGCCCGCTCGACGGGCGTGCCGGAGCTGGACAGGGTGCTCGGGGGCGGGCTGGTCCCCGGCGCGGTCGTCCTGCTGGCCGGCGAGCCCGGCGTCGGCAAGTCCACCCTGCTGCTGGACGTCGCGGCCAAGGCCGCCACCGACCGGCACCGCACGCTCTACGTCACCGGCGAGGAGTCGGCCGGTCAGGTCCGGCTGCGCGCCGACCGGATCAACGCGCTCTCCGAGCACCTCTACCTCGCCGCCGAGTCCGACCTCGGCGCGGTGCTCGGGCACATCGACGCGGTCAACCCCGGTCTGCTGATCCTGGACTCGGTGCAGACCATCGCCTCCGCCGAGCTGGACGGCGCCCCCGGCGGTCCGGCCCAGGTCCGCGAGGTGGCGGGCGCGTTGATCCGGGTGTCCAAGGAGCGCGGCATGGCGACGCTGCTGGTCGGCCACGTCACCAAGGACGGCCAGATCGCCGGCCCGCGCCTGCTGGAGCACCTGGTGGACGTGGTGCTCAGCTTCGAGGGGGACCGGCACGCCCGGCTGCGGCTCATCCGCGGGATCAAGAACCGCTACGGCGCCACCGACGAGGTGGGCTGCTTCGAGCTGCACGACGAGGGCATCGTCGGCCTGGCCGATCCGTCCGGCCTCTTCCTGACCAGGCGTGACAAGCCCGTCCCGGGCACCTGCCTCACCGTCACCCTGGAGGGCAAGCGCCCGCTGGTGGCGGAGGTGCAGGCGCTGATGGTGGATTCGCAGATCCCGTCCCCGCGGCGCACCACCTCGGGCCTGGAGTCGCCCCGGATCGCGATGATCCTGGCCGTGGTGGAGCGGCACGGCGGGGTGAAGCTCGGCAAGCAGGACATCTACACCGCGACGGTGGGCGGGGTGAAGCTGAGCGAGCCGTCCGCCGACCTCGCGATCGCGCTCGCGGTGGCGAGCTCCTCCTCGGACACCCCGCTGCCCAGCAACCTGGTGGCGATCGGCGAGGTCGGCCTGGCGGGCGAGGTACGGCGGGTGACGGGGGTGCAGCGGCGGCTCGCCGAGGCGCACCGGCTGGGCTTCACGCACGCCCTCGTCCCGCCGGATCCGGGCAAGGTGCCGCCGGGCATGAAGGTGGTCGAGGTGGCCGACATCGGCGAGGCGCTGCGGGCCATCCCGGGCCGCCGCCGGGCCGCCGCCAAGCCGCGCGCTGAGGCGCGTGCTGAGGCGCCGTCGGCGCCGCCGGCCCCGCGCGCGGCCCGGGTCGTCGCGCACCCGGAGGAGCTGATGGAGGGCTGGGAGCCGGTCGACTCCGACGAACTGCGCTGACCCAAGCCCTGTCGATGCCGCACGCAGTTAGACTTTCCCCAGTCTCATTGGCCAGAAGGCAGTACCGAGCGGTACTGAGCGACAGAGCAACAGACCGCGGACCGGCGCACGGCGCGAGGCGCGCGGCACGGGGTCGACCGGAGGAGTCACGTGGCAGCCAGCGACCGGGGGGCGGACAAGGCCTCCCGTGAGGAGGCCCTGCTGCGGGCCTCCCTCAGTGCCATCGCACCCGGCACGGGGCTGCGCGATGGCCTGGAGCGGGTGCTCCGGGCCAACACCGGCGGCCTGATCGTGCTCGGTTTCGACAAGACGGTCGAGTCGATCTGCACCGGCGGCTTCGTCCTGGACGTCGAGTTCACCGCGACCCGGCTGCGCGAGCTGTGCAAGCTGGACGGCGCGGTGGTGCTGGACAAGGACATCACCAAGATCGTCCGGGCCGGCGTGCACCTGATGCCGGACTCCACCATCCCCACCGACGAGACCGGCACCCGCCACCGCACCGCGGAGCGGGTCAACCGGCAGACCGGCTTCCCGGTGGTGGCGGTCTCGCACTCGATGCGGCTGATCGCGATGTACGTCAACGGCACCCGCCGGGTGCTGGAGGACTCCACCACCGTCCTGTCCCGCGCCAACCAGGCGCTGGCCACCCTGGAGCGCTACAAGCTGCGCCTGGACGAGGTGGCCGGCACGCTGTCGGCGCTGGAGATCGAGGACCTGGTGACGGTCCGGGACGTCACCGCCGTCGCCCAGCGGCTGGAGATGGTCCGCCTGATCGCCACCGAGATCGCCGGCTACGTGCTGGAACTCGGTATCGACGGCCGGCTGCTCTCGCTCCAGCTGGACGAGCTGATCGCGGGCGTGGAGCCGGAGCGCGAACTGGTCGCCCGGGACTACTTCCCGGAGCGGGCCGCCAAGAAGGGCCGGACGGTCAACGAGGTGCTGGCCGACCTGGAGGCGCTCACCCACGCCGAGCTGCTGGACCTTCAGACGGTCGCCAAGGCGCTCGGCTACTCGGGCTCCCCGGAGTCGCTGGACTCCGCGGTCTCACCGCGCGGCTACCGGCTGCTGGCGAAGATCCCGCGCCTGCCCAACACGGTGATAGAGCGCCTGGTCGAGCACTTCGGCGGCTTGCAGAAGCTGCTCGCCGCCAGCATCGACGACCTGCAGACGGTCGAGGGCGTCGGTGAGACCCGGGCCCGCTCGGTCCGCGAGGGCCTGTCCCGGCTGGCCGAATCGTCCATCCTGGAGCGCTACGTCTGACCAGGCGCCACGTCCGACCTGACGCACCGCCGCGCACGGCCCCCGGGGAACGCCCCGGGGGCCGTCGCGCACCCCGCCGAGTCCCCCCGCCGAGTCCCCCCTCGTCGAGCCACCCCGACCGGCACCCCCCGACCGGCCCGTGAGGCGCCGAAGCCCCCGGCCGCTTCGGCCGGGGGCTTCGAGTCGAGTCGAGTTGAGGGGGGTTCAGCTGTCCAGGCGGATCGAGGAGCGCGCCGAGACCTGGCCGCCGGAGAGCCCGGTGAGGTCGGCGACCACCAGGTAGGTGCCCGCCGCGGGGGGCGCCGGGTCGGCGGTGGCGCACTGCGGCTTGCTGCGGCTGCGGTCCCAGGTGAACGTCTCGGTCAGGCCGTTGTTGGCCGGGATCTGCACCCAGCTGCTGCCGCGGTCGGACGGGCAGTCGCCCGAGGACCAGACCCGGTCGCCGTTGCTGGCGGTCACGGTGATCGCGGAGGCCGCCCGTCCCAGGTCCACCCGGCAGTTGGCGCCGGAGGCGTTCTTCACGGTGAGCGAGAGCCGCGGCTTGTCCTTGGGCTGGTACGAGTTCTGCGCGCTGGCCAGCTCCAGGGTGACCTGCGAGGAGGCGCAGACCGGAAGCGCCATCACCTCGGGCGTGTTCACCACCGGGGCGCCGCCGCCCGAGCCACCCGCGCCGCCGGAACCGCCGGCTGCACCGCCGCCCGCCGCCGCGCCGCCACCCGTGCCCCCGCCGGTGGCAGGAGCCGGGTTGGCACCGCCGCCGGTGCCGCCGGTGCTGAGGCTGACCTCGCCGCCGCCGGAGCCGGCCACCGGGCCGCCGCTCGCGTTGCCGCCGCTGCCGCCGCCGGGGCGCGCCGCAGGGCCGCTCGGCGACGCACCGGGCGTGATGGACTGGGCGGGGGTCTGGCTCTGGGACGGAACGGCCTGCGCGGCCTTGCTCGATGAGCCGCCGTCACCGCCCCCGTCCTGATCGATCATCAGCCAGGCGATCAGGGCGGCGACCGCCGCGACGGCGACGAGCACGACGACGCGCCGACGCCAGTAGATCGAGGCCGGCAGCGGTCCCACGGGTTGACGCAGAGAGGGCACGCCCAAACTCTACGAGACTGTGTGTGCCGCTTGACGCACCAACACCGCACAGTCGCCCCTTCCTTCACATGATCCGCCATTTGCGCCGTTCGAGGGAGCTCTGAAGCGGTAAGTTTCCGGGAGATCCACGGGGGTATCCGGAGCGCTTCTCTCCGCTTCGGTCGCGCCCGTCGACATGGGAGGATCGAAGGGCCATGGCTGCCATCACCGTCACCCCCGCCCCCGTCCCCCCGGCAGGCGCCGCGCCGGACGCCGTCCGGCCGCCGATGCCGCTGCCGCTGCTGCACGCGACCGTCCTCGACTGGTACGAGGCCGACAAGCGCGACCTCCCCTGGCGGACGCCCGAGGCGACGCCCTGGGCGATCATGGTGAGCGAGTTCATGCTCCAGCAGACCCCGGTGAAGCGGGTGCTGCCCGCCTGGGAGGCGTGGCTGACCCGCTGGCCCACCCCGGCGGACCTCGCGGCCGATGCGCCCGGCGAGGCGGTCCGGATGTGGGGCCGGCTCGGCTACCCGCGCCGCGCGCTGCGGCTGCACGCGGCCGCGGTGGCGATCACCGAGGAGCACGGCGGCGAGGTGCCGGACGACCACGCCACCCTGCTCTCGCTGCCCGGGGTGGGGGAGTACACGGCCGCCGCGGTCGCCTCCTTCGCCTTCCGCCAGCGGCACGTGGTGCTGGATACCAACGTCCGCCGGGTGTTCGCCCGCGCGGTGTCCGGCGTCGAGTACCCGGCCCAGGCCACCACGGCCGCCGAGCGCCGCACGGCGACGGCGCTGCTGCCCGACGACGCCGAGACCGCGGCCACCTGGGCGGTCGGCGTGATGGAGCTGGGCGCGCTGGTCTGCACCGCGCGCGGCCCGGAGTGCGGGGGCTGCCCGCTGTTCGCCCACTGCGCCTGGCAGCGGGCCGGCCGCCCGCCGTACGAGGGCCCGGCCCGGCGCGGCCAGACCTACGAGGGGACGGACCGGCAGGTGCGCGGCAAGCTGCTCGCGGTGCTGCGGGAGTCGCACGGCTCGGTGCCGCAGGCCCGGCTGGACGCGGTCTGGCCGGACGCGGTGCAGCGGGCCCGGGCACTGGACGGCCTGGTCGCGGACGGCCTGGTGGAGCCCGTCGAGCAGGGCGTCTACCGGCTTCCCCAGTAGTCGGCCACGAGTAGTCGGCCACGAACGCGAGACGGGGGCCGCGGGCGGGGCCGGCGGGGGGGGGGCCGGTGGGGGGGGGGGGGGGGGGGCGCGGGGGGCCGCCGCCCCCGCCGCCCCCCCCGCCCCCCCCCCGTCGTGTCGGCGGGAGGGCGGTCAGACGGCCGCCGCCTCCAGCGAGGCCTCGGCGGACTTGTCCGCCTTGCCCGTGCCGGTACCGCGCAGCGGCACCTCGCGCATGAACACCGCGGCGGCGATCGCGACCACGGCCACCCCCGCACCCCACAGGAAGACGGTGTGCATGCCGTTGGACACCGCGTGGTGGTAGGCGTCCTGGATGTTCTCGGGGAGCTTGCGCAGGTCCGCCGGGCTCATCTGGCCCGGGTCCTTCACGGCGCCGCCACCGCCGGCCGCCGCGTGGTCGCCCAGCCGCTCCTTCATGGTGTCGGTGACCCGGTTGTTGAACAGGGCGCCGAACAGCGCGACACCGAAGGAACCGCCGATGGTGCGGAACAGGGTGGCGGTGGAGCTGGCCACGCCCATGTCCTTGAGCTCGACGCTGTTCTGCGCGACCAGCATGGTGATCTGCATCAGGAAGCCCATGCCGGCACCGAGCACGACCATCCAGCAGGCGGAGGTGAAGCTGCTGGTCGCGGTGCCCATGGTGGAGAGCAGCACCATGCCGACGGTCATCACGATGGTGCCGATGATCGGGAATATCCGGTACTTGCCGGTCTTGGTGACGGCCTGGCCGACCACCAGCGAGACGACCAGCATGCCGAACATCATCGGCATCAGCAGTAGGCCGGAGTTGGTGGCCGAGGCGCCCTGGACGATCTGCTGGTAGAGCGGCAGGAAGACGGTCGAGCCGAACATCACGAAGCCGACGATGAAGCCGATGATCGAGACCAGGGTGAAGTTCAGGTTCTTGAACAGGCTCAGCGGCAGCATCGGCTCCTGCACCCGCTGCTCGACGTAGCAGAAGGCGATCAGCGTCGCGGCGGCGAGCGCGGCGAGGCCCAGGATCTGCTTGGAGCCCCAGTCGTACTGCTGGCCGCCCCAGGTGGTGATCAGGACGAGCGAGGTGATGCCCGTCGTGAGCAGGATGGCGCCCCAGTAGTCGATCCGGGCGTTGTTGCGGACCTTCGGCAGCTTCAGGGTGACGACGACCACGGCGAGCGCGATCACGCCGAGCGGCAGGTTGATGTAGAAGGTCCAGTGCCAGCTCAGGTGGTCGGTGATGAAGCCGCCGACCAGCGGGCCGCCGATGGTGGCGAGGGCCATGACCGCGGCGAACATGCCCTGGTACTTGCCGCGGTCACGCGGCGCGACCAGCGCGCCCATGATCGACATGACGCCGACCATCAGGCCGCCGGCGCCCAGGCCCTGGAGGGCGCGGAAGCCGATCAGCTCGTTCATGTTCTGCGACAGGCCGGACAGCGCCGAGCCCACCAGGAAGATCACGATCGAGGTGAGGAAGGTGCCCTTGCGGCCGTAGAGGTCGCCGAGCTTGCCCCAGATCGGGGTGGAGGCGGCGGTGGCCAGGGTGTACGAGGTGACGACCCAGGACAGGTGCTCGGCGCCGCCGAGGTCGCCGACGATGGTCGGCATCGCGGTGCCGACGATCAGGTTGTCGAGCATGGCCAGCAGCATGGTGACGACCAGGCCGACCATGACGAGGCGGATCTCGCGGGGTGACCGCGGCTGCTCCTCCTCGGCTGACTTCTCCTCCGGTACCGGGCCGGTGGTCTTGGACTGTGACATGAGGTGGTGTCTCCCGGAGGGGTGTTTCGGACGGGCGGAGGCCGCGCAGTGATTCACTTACTTGACGCCCGGCTAGTTTGTGGACCGTCGGCACGGTAAGTTGTTTACTAGCCGGTCGTCAAGCCAGTTTCCCGCCCGGCTGCCTGGGCAGGGAGAATAGGCCCGGGGCGGACGCCACCGGGGTCCGCAGCAGTCACCGACGCACTCATGAGGCAGGCCATGGGCACTCCGCACAGCCCCCGCAGCGACACGCGGTCCCGCATCATCGAGGTGTCCCTGGAGCTCTTCTCCGAGCAGGGCTACGAGCAGACCTCGCTGCGCGAGATCGCCGACCGCCTCGGCGTCACCAAGGCCGCGCTCTACTACCACTTCAAGACCAAGGACGACATCGTCCTGGGCATCGTGGAGCGGATGGCCGCGCCGATCGACGAGACCATCGCGTGGGGCCGGCAGCAGTCCTGGAGCCCGGAGATGCGCGACGAGCTGATCCGCCGCTTCGCGGACGGGATGGCCGAGCGGGCGCCGCTGCTGCGCTTCTTCCACGAGAACCAGCCCGCGCTGCGCGAGTCCGCGGCCGGGCTGGCGTTCAAGGACCGCATGATCACGATGATCCAGCTGGTGCACGGGCCGGACGCCGACTTCCGGGAGCGGCTGCGCGCCACGATGTCGCTGTTCACCGTCCACTCGGCGATGTTCCTGCTCAAGCAGGACACCGCGGACTGCGACCACGGCGACAACGTGTGGGGCGAGCCCTGGCCGCCGGCGGCCACCCTGGAGGACGCGATCGGGGCGGCCCGGGAGGTCGCGCTGGAGATCGGCGGCCGGATCGGCCACCCGGCCCCCGCCCATTCCTGAGCGGGCGGGCGGGCAGGCGGACGGACAGACGGACGGACAGTCGGGCAGTCGGGCGGACCGGTAGCCGGGGCCGAACTCAGAAGTCGGTGACGCCGTGCCCCGCGAGGAACGCGATCGGGTTCACCACCGCGCCGTAGCGGTTGCTGGTGCGGATCTCGAAGTGCAGATGGGGCCCGGTCGAGTTGCCGGTGCTCCCGGACCGCCCGATCTGCTCGCCGGCCGACACCTGGTCCCCGGCCGCGACCCCGAGCGAGGACAGGTGCGCGTACTGCGCGTAGTGCCCGTCCGCCAGCCGCAGCACGACCTCCTTGCCGTACGAGCCGTCCCAGCCGGCCGACACCACGGTCGCGTTCCCGACCGCCAGCAGCGGCGTGCCCGGGTCGACCGCGAAGTCCACCCCGGTGTGGTATCCGGCGGCGTACTCGGAGTTGGCCGCCCCGTACGGATTGCTGGTCGGCGCGTCCGGCACCGGGGCCGACCACTCCGGAGCCGGAGCCGGAGCTGGCTCCGGTGCGGGCGCGGCCTCGGGCCCCGGCGCGGGGGCCTCGGCCGGCGCGCCGGCGACGGGCGGCTCCACCGGCAGCAGGTTGGCGGCCACCGCCACGAACTCCTGTGCCGAGTCGCCGTTGTTCGGCAGCCGGTACGGGCTCGGCCCGGCCACCTGGACCAGCCCCGGGCTGGGCACGGCGGCCTGCGGCGCGGTGAAGGCCGAGCTGCCGGGCGTGGTGGGCCGGACGGTCTGCGCCGAGGCGCTGCCGGGCGCGGCCACCAGCAGCGCGCCGGCGAGCAGCACCGCGGCCGCCCCGGCGGCGACCACCGCGCGCTCCCGCTCGGCCTGCGGGTGCCCGCCGGGCAGCGGGTGCCGGGGCGCGGCGAGCGCGCGCAGCGGCGCGGCATGGGTGCGGGCGGCATGGCCGAGCCGGGGCTGCCAGGCCGCCGCCTGGGCCGCCGTACGGGCGGCGAGCCGGCGCAGGACCGGCCCCACGGGCGGGACAGAGGACATCGGTAGCCGTACCTCACGGTGGACGAGGGCAGCACGAAGTGCCCGTTCGGGCGCGTGCTGAGCGGGGGACCACTCAGGTGTAACGGTCACCGAGCGGAGTCCCAAACGGCGTGACGTACTACGGCGTGTAGTCGGCGTTGCGCCGGAGATTCAAGCTGACGGAGTAATGATCATGAGATCCGATCGTCTGCCACCGGTCCGCGGCAGGCCGCCCGCGCCCGCGGCCGGACTACTACCGCCGGTCGTACCGCGCCCGGCGGGAGCCCGGCCGGTGTGACCAGCGCCACGCCCGTCCAGGGTTTGGGTCGGCCGCACACCCCTTTCCGCCGTCCGCCCCGCTGACCTGGCGGGCCCGCTGGGGGACCATCGACGCATGTATGGCAACAGGAGCGAAGACCTCGACGGCAATGACCGCCCGAGCCTGCCGGACCGCCGCTTCGCCGCCCTGCGCGGCTGCGAGCGGATCCTGTCCGGCGACCGGCCGCAGAGCATGCGCGAACGCCTCGCCGCCCTCGCGGGGGAGGGCGGCGGCCACGACCTGGACCACCGCCCGGACCAGTACGGCGACGGCGTGGTCCGCACCCTGGAACGCACGGTCGCCGACCTGCTCGGCACCGAGGACGCGGCCTTCTTCCCCACCGGCACCATGGCCCAGCAGGTCGCCCTGCGGATCCACGCCGAGGCGGCCGGGCTGCGCACCGTCGCGACCCACCCGCTGGCCCACACCGACCAGCACGAGCGGCACGCGCTCGGCGTGCTGACCGGCCTGCGCAGCGTCTGGCCGACCATGGCCCCGCGCCAGCCCACCGCCGCGGAGCTGCGTTCCTTCGACGAGCCGTACGCCGCGCTCAGCCTGGAGCTGCCGCTGCGCGAGGCCGGTTTCGTGCTGCCCGACTGGGCGGAGCTGGCGGCGCTGGCCGGGGTCGTCCGGGAGGAGTGCGGTGCGGCCCTGCACCTGGACGGTGCCCGGATCTGGGAGTCGGTGTTCCACCTCGGGCACCCGCTGCCGGAGATCGTCGCGCTGGCCGACTCGGTCTACGTGTCCTTCTACAAGACGCTCGGCGGCATCAGCGGCGCCGCGCTGGCCGGTTCGCGGGGCTTCGTCCGCACCGCCAAGGCCTGGCGGCACCGGTACGGCGGCCAGCTCTACCAGCAGTGGCCGGCGGCGCTCGCCGCGCTGGCCGGGCTGGATGCCCGACTCCCGCTGCTGGAGCGGTACGTGACGCACGCCAAGGTGGTCGCCGAGGCGCTGGACGCGGCCTTCGCGGCGGTCCCCGGCGCCCGGGTGCACCCGGCCCCGCCGCACACC
Source organism: Kitasatospora sp. NPDC059803 (assembly GCF_042732255.1). Taxonomy (NCBI): domain Bacteria; kingdom Bacillati; phylum Actinomycetota; class Actinomycetes; order Kitasatosporales; family Streptomycetaceae; genus Kitasatospora; species Kitasatospora sp. NPDC059803. Next base: position 16,454 of record NZ_JBHWIJ010000191.1, read on the forward strand.
CACCAGTTCCAGCTCTGGCTGCCGTACGCCGCCGGGGAGTTGGACGAGGCCGGGCTGGGGCTGGCCGAGGAGACCGGGGTCGCCCTGTTCGGCGGCTGGCGCGAGCGGGACCTGCCGGGCCTGGCGATGACGGAGGTCACGGTGTCGGCGTCCGCGCTCGACTGGACGCCGGCGGACGTCGCCGAGGCGGCCGCCGCCTTCCTGGAC
>NZ_JBHWIJ010000192.1:0-16622 GCF_042732255.1 Kitasatospora sp. NPDC059803
GCGCGCCCGGCTTGTACCAGTTCGACCTGATTGACATTTACCGGCAATCTGGGGTGAGTCGGGCAGCCAGAGCAAGATCTTCAAGAGGCTTCTAGACCGCGGGGACCATCCCGAGCAACTCGCTCAGGCGGCGGACCGTGGCGGGCGACTCGCGGTGCAGGCCGGCGACGTCGAGGCCCTCGTCTCCCAGGATCATCAGCAGCGCCTGCTCCCCGATCGCCAGCACCACGACGTAGCCGCTGTTGCAGCGGGTGACCACGTCGCGCAGGCCGCCCACGCCGACCTCGGCCGCGGTGCGCCGGCCAAGGCCGAGCATGGCGGCCGACAGGGCGGCGGCCGACTCGGGGTGGACGGCGGCCGTGTCGGCGGCCACCAACAGGCCGTCAGTGGTGGAGATGACACTCTCCGAGATGCCCATGACCCGGTCGCGGAGGGACTTCAACTCGTCGACCAGCACGGCGGTCGGTGTCTGGCTGCTCATGGTGCGCTCTTCTCACTCTGCTGGGTCGTCTCGGTACGCGCGGTGTGCTCGGCGCGGTGTGCGTTCGGTGGACCCTCGGAAGCGGCCGCCGCTCCCTCGGATCGGGCGGGCAGGCCGCCGGGGCCGCCCGGACCACCCGCGCCGCGTCCGCTGCGGACGCGGCGCGGCAGCGGCCCGGTGCCGGCCGGCGGCGGTTCGCCCGTCGGCATGCGCGGGGCCACGCTCGGTGCCAGGGGAGTGGGGTGCGCCGGTTCCCGGTGGAGCAGGTGCCGGGCGTCCATCCGTACGACGTCGAGGAGCACCGCGAACACACCGCGCCCCAGGGCGAAGCCGAGGTCGCGCGCGGTGCGGCGGCCGGTGGCGGCGGCCAGGATCTCCCGGTAGCGGACCGGGATCCGCAGCGCGCCGGATTCGGCCCGGGCGGCAGGACGGATCCGGATGCGGGCCAGTTCGCCGGGCGGTCCCCAGAGGCGGGTCAGCAGGGCCGTCCGCCGGGCGGTCTCCTCGAAGAGCCGCTCCGGCTCGATGCCCGGGCGCAGCGCGATCCTGGCAGGCGGCGCCGCCTCGGACGTCTCCCAACTGCCGGGCGGGCTCAGCACCAGGGCGAAGGCCCCGTCGAAGGCGGCGGCGGCGCAGACGGCTTCGAGCTCGGCGGCGCCGATCGACCCCTGAGCCACCAGGGCCGCGCCGAGGTCGCCGCCCCAGGTCGGGGGAGCGTCGGCCGGCCGGCCGACGGACGCGGCCGTCTCGGCGGACGCCCACTCCTCCTCGCCGACGCGCCGGGACTTCAGCAGCAGGGTCGCGGCGGTCGGGGCCCCGGGGGTCTCGATCGCGGCGACCAGACCCTGCTCCAGGTGGATCGTGCCGCCCGGTGCGCTGGAGACGGTGACCGAGCCGGTGAACTCCGTCCGGCGCAGCGCGAGCAGCAGCGCGGGCACGTTGCGCGCGGTGGGCGGAGCCGGCGTCGTGGGAACTGCGGGCATGGCGGGCGGCGCCGTGTCGTGGGACGGGTCGGTCATGCCAGCAAGTCCTGCGCGCGGTCGGCGGTCTGGCGGACGGCCAGCGCCAGGTTGGTCCGTTCCCGGTCCAGCACGGTGGCCAGCAGCAGGGGGTCGCCCATCCGGGACACCACCTGGACGACCTGGTGATGACGGGTGCTGGTGACCACCAGGCTCTCCAACTCGCTCTCCGCCCCTGCCTCGTACAGCCGCTCGCCGATCAGGTTGGTCAGCTCGGCGAGTTCGGCCCCGGTCCCGAGCAGCCGGTGGTCCCCGGCGGACTGGTAGCTGAGACCCGTGACGGCGTCGACGAGCGCGGCACCGACCACTCCGGGGGAGCCGAGCACATCGGAGAGAGAAGCTTCGAGTGCGCGCACCAGTACCCCTTCACGTTCTGAACCCCGGTAGCGTACTTTATTCCATCATTTTCACGAGGCGACCACAACCGGCGACTTCTTGCTATTTTGTTCCTGCACACGGGAGTTCTGCCCGGAAGTCACGCAAAGGACGAACAGCGCATGAACATTGACGACGCACTCAAGGACGCGATGGCCATCGAGGGGGCCATCGGAGTGGCCGTGGCCGACTACGAGAGCGGTATGTCACTCGGGTCCCTCGGCGGGGGGCAGCAGCTCGACCTGGAGATTGCGGCCGCCGCCAACACCGAGGTCGTTCGTGCGAAGATACGCGCCCTGGCCGCGCTGTCGATCGACGATGTCATCGAGGACATCCTGATCACCCTCGGCACCCAGTACCACCTGGTCCGCCCGCTGACCCGCAGTCACGGCTCGCTCTTCCTCTACCTGGCGCTGGACCGCTCGCGCGGCAACCTTGCGCTCGCCCGGCACGGTCTCAAGCGCATCGAGGCCGCTCTCGACGTCTAGCCGAGGCCGGGCCGGCGGCCCGGGTGTCCGCGCCCCGTCCGGAAGGCCCGCCCGGAAGCCCTGCCTGAAGGGCTGCCCGAAGGCCCGCCCGGAAGGCCCGCGCGGGCCGCGTTTCGCGCGTGGAATTCCGGACGGAGCGAATGCGGGGCGTGACGAACCGACTACGGGGGTCCGTCCGTGGGAATCGGGCCGCGAATATCGCGGGTGCGCGCCGACCATGGAAATGCGTGACTTTCCGATGACTGGGCGTCATATTCGCCCCGGCTGTTCCGGCCGGTGACGGAGCGCCGGAATACCGTGGTCGAACCGCCGGAGCGCCGGTGTTTCGGCGGTGCCACGGAATCGGCTCGACCACGCCGCGCGCGGCACGAAGGCGCGCCGCCGAGCCGCCGCGCCGGACGGCAGGGGAAGCGGGGGAGCCCGATGGGTACCGCTGGTAGTTGCCGGTTGCCTGTGATCGCCTCTGATCCGCGAAAGGAATGGAGCATGCACGTCACCCTCGCCGAGGAGCTGATGCTGTTGTCGCTGGACGACAAGTCCGGTGCTGCGAAGGCGGGTACGACCGCCGGCTGGGCGGTGGCGGGCGGGTTCCTCGCGGACCTCGCGCTGGCCGGGCGGGTCGTGGTGGACGACGGTCGGCTGACCGTCACCGACCGCACGCCGACCGGCGAGCCCCTGCTCGACGGGCGTCTCGACCGGCTCGCCGAGTGGGCGGAGCGCAAGGGCGCCGGAAAGGCCAAGCCGGCCGAGTGGCTGGCCAAGGACCAGCCGACGGCGATCCGGGACACCGTCCAGCGGCTGTGCGAGCGCGGCCTGGTCGTCGAGGAGCGCCACCGCGCCCTCGGCCTCTTCCCGGTCCGCCGCTACCCGGAGGCGGACGGCTCCGTCGAGCGCGCCCTGCGCGCACGCCTGGCCGCCGTGGTCCTGGACGGCGCCGAACCGGACGTCCGCACCGCCACGTTGATCGCCCTCCTGCATACCGCCCGCCTGTACAAGGTGGCCTTCCCGGAGCAGCCCCGCAAGCAGGTCGAGCCGCGCTTCGCGGAGATCGCCGAGGGCGACTGGGCGGGCGAGTCCGTCGGCCAGGCGATCCGGAACATGCAGGCCGCCGTGGCCGCCATCGCGGCCGTCACCATCGCCACCACGGCCGCCACCACCGTCATCACCTGAGCCGGCAACGGCGCCGGGCCCGCCCCACGACTCGGTTCTGATGAACGTCGCAACCGTCGGGCAGCCTCACAGAACGGCGACCGCCAGCGTGATCGCGGCCAGCACCATCAGCAGCCCGAGCGCCACGAAGCCGTACTCCAAGGGCCTGCGTTCGCGGCCGTCCACCAGGACCTGCCGGGGGTCGGCCGGGTCGTAGCGGACCTGCACGTGGCCGCCGTCCGGCAGCGGGTGGCGTGGGGTGGACGGGACGGGCGAGAAGACCTCCACCACCCGGCCGTCCTCGGTCTCGAACTGCAGCAGCGGGCGCGGTGGCAGCGCGCGGTCCTCCGGGGCGGGGACGCGGGCGCGCACCAGGGCCTGGGCCGGGACGCCGACCCGGCGCAGCCGCCGCAGGTCGCGCAGCCCGACCACCCCGGCGAGGTAGGCGACCACGCCGCCCAGGCCGCCGAACACCACCACGGCGAATCCGGCCGTCCCGCCCACCGCACCTCCCTGTCCGAATCGCCCCCGGACACCCCAGTATTGCCGACCGCAGGCACTCCTGACGCCTGGAACCCGCCCAGTTCACGGCGGAGCCCCGCCACTCCGGAAAAGGCGTGACGGGGCCCTCAGGGCGGCGCGCGTACGTCAGACCTCGCCGAACTCGCCGGTACGGACGGCGGCAACGAAGGCCGCGAAGCCATCGGGGGAGAAGGCAAGGGCCGGGCCCTCGGGGTCCTTGGAATCGCGGACGGGGACAACACCGGGACGGGGCGATGCGCCGGAGGCCGGGAATGGCCGCGACGTACAATCGCAGTGAAGGCGAAGCGCCAGGCCGAGATTCCGGCACCGGTGTGAGGGAGGGGCCAGGATGTTCGGTTCGCGGAAGAAGCTCAACGACATGATGGCGCAGCTCAGGCCCGACCTGAGTCGGGAATCGCTCGGTGTCGGGCCCGACTTCCCGGGCGTCGCCCCGAACCCGTTGCTGAGCAGTGATGCACGGAAGCGCAATGCGGAACTGCGTACGGGGGCGCTTGCGCTCGGCGTTCTCGTCGACTGGCGGGAGGTCAACAGCAATCCACGCGTGGTCCTGATGCTCGACGTGGAGACCGCCAGCGGCATCTCGTTCCGCGGTATCGCGGACGAAAACCTCACGATCACCGAGCTCACCCGACTCGCCCCGGGACAGACGTTCCCCGTGCGCTACCGGCCGGCCGTCATGGACCACTACGTCGCCCTTGCCCGGGACGCGGACCCCGCCCACGTGCAGCAGCTCGCTGACGAGATCGCGAGCCGCGAGCGGACCTGACCTGAAGTCATTGGCCGGATCCCTGGAAGCCTCTTGAAGATCTTGCTCCGGCTGCCCGAGCCGGGCGCGCTTTCAACATCTTCGGCAGGTAGCGGTCAGCCAAGAGACCCCGCCACTCCGGAAAGGGATGGCGGGGTCTCAGGGCAGCGCGCGTACGTCAGACGTCGCCGAACTCGCCGGTACGGACAGCGGAGACGAAGGACCGCCAGGCGTCAGCCGGGAAGATCAGGGCAGGGCCCTCGGGGTCTTTGGAGTCACGGACGGGCAGGGAGTCAAGAAAGCCTGGCGCAACCTCAAGGCAGTCCCCACCTTGTTGGCTGTAGCTCGACTTCACCCACGACGCCGTCGTCAAATCGGTGTCAGCCATGAGAGTCCTTCCAAGCAGCACGTATCAATTCGAGAGTCGCCAACTCCGCCAGCGCTCCAACCTGTAGGCGATCGTATCGTCTGCGCCAGTCAAGTAGCCTGACGTCGTCTCGCTCCACGTGCCCTCGACCCTCCGACTCGGAGTAGCCAAAGAGGGAGCCGTCGGGGAGCGTGAGCAGCCGCACAGGTGAGACGAATGGGCGATGCTCGCCCATGCTGAACGGCGCCACCTGAAGGACAACGTTCCCCCGCTCGTACTGCTGCTCAAGCTTCTCGAACGAACACCACCACGGCGAATCCGGTCGTCCCGCCCACCGTGCCTTCCTGTCCGAATCGCCTCTGAACACCCCAGTAGTGCCGACCGCAGGCGCTCCTGATGCCCGGAACCGCCCAGTCCACGGAGGGGCTCCGCCACTCCGGGAAAGTGGTGGCGGGGCCCTCAGAGCAGCGCGCGTATGTCAGACGTCGCCGAACTCGCCGGAGCGGACGGCGGCAACGAAGGACGACCAAGCCGAGGCCGGGAACATGAGAGCAGGCCCCTCGGGGTCCTTGGAGTCGCGGACGGGAACGGCACCCTCTGCGACCAGGTTCCCGGCTACCTCGACGCACTCGCCGCCGTTGCTGCTGTACGAAGACTTGAACCACTGAGGCTTGGCGGTCACGGTAGATCCTCTCTCAGTTGGCTGATCAGGGCCGCGGATGCATCCTGCGACATTGCTCGGGCCTGTAGTTGATAGTAGGTCGTGAGCATGGGCTGTACAGCGCCGTTGTCCGCTCCAAGTTCCCTTGTCGGGCGCTCTCGGTGTACGGCATCAGGGAGCGGTCAGCCAGGAGACCCCGCCACTCCGGAAAGGGGTGGCGGGGTCTCAGGGCAGCGCGCGTATGTCAGACGTCGCCGAACTCGCCGGAACGGACGGCGGCGACGAAGGGCGACCAGGCATCGGCCGGGAACATGAGGGTAGGTCCCTCAGGGTCCTTGGAGTCGCGGACGGGCATCACACCGGGGAAGCCGGGAGCCACCTCGATGCAGTTGCCGCCTTGCTGGCTGAAACTCGACTTCACCCACTGGGCAGCGAGCAAGTTGATGTCGGACATTCGATCCCCTTCCGAGCAGCGCGCATCCATTCGAGAGTCGCTGTCTCGGCCAGCGCTCCCACCTGAAGGCGATCGTACTGTTTCCTCCAGGTGGACAGCCTCTCAGTATCTCGTTCCAGGTGGCTGCGACCCTCAGACTCCGAATAGCCCAGGAAGGACTGATCCGGGAGGGTAAGGAGCACCATCGGTAAGGCGAACGGCCGGTCTTCCCCCAGCGCAAACGGCGCAACTTGAAGGATGACGTTGTTCACGGCGTACAGCGTCTCCAGGTGGGTAAGTTGCGCCTGCATCACATCTCGCCCTCCGATGATGCGCCGCAGGCAGCTCTCGTCGAGTACTGCGTGTACGAGTGGGGGTCGCTTTCGCCTCACCAGCTCCTGCCTCGCGAGCAGGAACGTGACCCGCTCGTCCGCCTGGTCCTGCGTGATCGCGCCTCTTCGAACATCACCGACCGCCAACGCCCTCGCGTACGCCTCGATTTGGAACAGGCCCGGCACGATACCCGCTTCGTAGATCCTTATCTCAGCGGCGTTCTGCTCCTGGGTCGCGAACTCGGGGAAGCCATCCAACAGTGCCGAGTGCTTGGCTTGAAGCCACATGAGGAGCAGGGTGCCACCCGTATCAAGCACCCGATCAACGTCGCGGGCAAAAGCTTCACTTGGCGGTGTCCGATCCGGCGGGGCAAGTTCAGCGTAGGAGACGTAGGAGGGGTCAACCCCAACAAGCTTTGCCAGTTTGGCCTGGGTCATCCCAGCTGCCTCGCGCGACCTGCGGAGTTGTACTCCGAAAGGTGCCCACGGGCCTGACGTCGGATCAAGCTCCTTGCGGTTCACCATGCTTCACCAACCTGCCGAGTAGTCGCTTCAAGTTTCAGATCCGCTTCCGATCGTAGGGGCAGGCGCGCCACCATGGCTACAGCAAGTGAGACGCCAAGTGCGAAGCGCTACGGAGACCCTCATGTTCGAAGATCCGAAATCCGCGCTGCCCGACTTCGTTCGCAACGAGGTGGTGCAGGACCTGAAGCACCGTGACGCCGACGGCAAGCCGAAGGAGGGGGTCTTCATGGAGATCCTCTGCGGGGCGGCCTTCCTGAGGCCGATCGGCGGGGGACAGGAGTGGACGACCAAGCCCGACCAGCTGCGACGGTGCGACCCCCGGGAGATCGCGCCCGGATCCGGGTGCAACCCTCACCGCCGGCCGCTCTCGTGACCGTCGAACTGGTCGCCGCAACGGGCGTCTTGGCGGGCATCGCCGCCGCGCAACGCCCTCTTCGATGTACCCCTGAGGGGCTGGCCGCGATCCGAGTTCGTATGGGGCTCAAGGCCGAACTGGTCGCCCGGCCGCAGCGCGCGCCGGGCGGCGGGCGCGAGTGGATGGCGGTCACCCCGGCCGGCGTGTGGTGCGGGTGGGAACCGGACCCGCCGGACTGACAGGCTCCCGTCGTCGCAGCGTGAGCGCTCATCCTCTGCGACGACGGGGTTCAACGCCCGTCCGCGAAAGACGGCCGCGGACGGGTGAGTACCGGCGGGCCTACTTCCCTGCCGGTCGGCTCCGAGGGCGTGTTGGTGCCGGGCCCTCGTCGAGCCACACCGCTCCCCGCCAGTCACCCCCCTTCTGGCGGGGAGCGGCCGTCCCCCTTGATCACCGGCCGGTGGAGTCCTGATCCTCCGGCCGGAACCCCCGCCCTGGAGCCGTTACACGTCACGGACGGACAACCAGGGCGGGCCTGAAACTCCCGCCCCCGGTGACCCCGGGGGCGGGAGCCGGCTCTGTGGGGGCCGGGCAGCACGTCGCTGGCTCACGGGTGCCTCCGTCCGGTCGGCGACGTGTGACATCCATCGTGAATGAAACAAATCGGCTTAATTCATAGATCAGTTCAGGGAGGAAGACCATGACTGACCTCGGCCTGCCGGCCGTACCGCCCCGCAGCGACCTGTCGATGGGCGACGGACTCGCCTTCGCCGCCCGCGGCCACCACTTCACGGCCGCACCGGGAACCGACATCCAGGAACTCGCCCAACGGTCCACCGAACCCCTGTCCGCAATCCTCCAGGTCACGAAGCGCTGTGACTTCGACTGCTCGTTCTGCTCGGAAGTCCTCCAGCTGCCGGACCCGAAGCTGACGCAGCTGGAGACCATGAGGGACCACCTCAAGGGGACCAAGCGGATCTTTCTGTCCGGCGGTGAACCGCTCATGCGCCGCGACTTCGGTGAGATCGTGGACATGTTTGCGGACGATAACTTCGTCCTGGCCGTACCGACGAACGCCACCCACGGCCTCCAGCACGCGAAGCGGATTGCGGGGAAGGTCGCGTTCGCGAACATCGGCCTGGAAGGTCCGCGAGGGATCACCAACCGGGTACGCGGGGACTACGACAAGGTCATGCCCGGCGTTCGCGCACTCCAGGACGAGGGTATTCCGATCTCCCTGTCCGCAGTCGTCTACCGCTCGACCCTGGCGGCGCTGCCGTTCACGGTGCAGATCGCCGACGTTCTCAACGCGGGCAAGGTCAAGCTGATCATGCCGCTCAGGAAGGGCAATGCCCTCAACCTGGACGCGAATGAGTTCATCACCGATGGCGAGGCCAGCGAGGCGTTTGGCCGGCTCGGCGAACTTCGCTCCACCTACCAGTGGAGTCCCGCGCTTCGGCTCACCACGTGGACGCCGGAGAACGAAGGCCACATGATCGTGGTGGAGCCCACCGGCAAGGCCAACGCCTGGCCGGTGTACGACTCGAAAGACCTGTTCGAGCCCATCGGCAACGTACTGGAGGAGCCGATTCAGGAGATCTGGAAGCGATACCGCTTCAAGGAGAACCACTACCGGAAGTACCTCGGGGCCTCGATCCGCGCGATCGGCCACGGGGGAGGCGGAAGTGCTGCGTGAGTTCTCCAACCTGGCATGGCCCAAGACGCCCTACGCGGCCGACATGCGTCCCGTCGCCCGAAAGGTGCGGCTCCTCACCGGGATGAGCATTCAGTGGGCCGACGACGGCAGTGAGGTCGTTCCGATCGGTGCCGCTGCCGTGTTCATCCCCGTACACCGGACCGCAAGCCGCGAGATCGCCTCCGATACCCTGCACTTCGGGTATCGCAGTGTCGCCGTGGAACCGAACGGTGACCGGTCCGACATACCGGCCTTCGTGGACAGCGTGCTCGTCCAGGCGCGCCGCGAGGCCGAGATCATCGGGTGGCACTCCTTTCCGGATGACCTCCACGCCCTTCGTCCCCCGCTGACGGCTCCGCGCGCCGGTATCGACGCTGTGGGTGAAGCGTGGGCTGACCGGCCCCGCCGCGAACGCGGTACGGCTTTGTTGGTCGACACTGCCGACTCCGGCATGCAACTCGACAACGCGCTCACGGCTAACCGCCTCGACTTCGGCCGGGAACTCTGGCGGTACCGGTCACCGGTGGCCCTCCAGCAGGCATACGAAGAGCTCTGGTCCTCGGCCGGGCGGGCGACGGGCCGGGACTGGCACACCCAACACATCGGTGCGGCAGGGGTCATGTCTGCCCTCGCCGTTGCACTCCTGGCCGGCCACCAAGCCCAACGGCTGGAGTGGACCGGGGTGTTCGACGCGACCAAACCGCTTGGCCTGGTTGCCTGGGACGCGTTCCCCCTGGTACTCGCTCCGGATGAACGACAGGACTGATCCAGGGCATACCGTGGGCTCGGCCCGCGAAGGGCCGGGCCCGCACCGCTAGGAGCAACGTGATCACGGTCAACAACCTCTTCGATCCGCGACACTTGCCGCGCAAGAACTCTCGAACGTGTCGGGTGGCCTCGCTCGACGTCGAGTGGACCAAGAACTACCGGATCAAGAACGGGAATAGGGCGTTCTGTTTCTCGCTTGCCGTGCTTGATGTCCCGACCACGGACCCTGTGGCTGACCTTGCTCAACTCTCCTTCGGGTACGTCAGCATGTACGTCGAGGACGCTGGTGAGACTGGGGAACTCGTAGTCTCCGCGGCCGACACCATCGCCCGAACATTCGCGGACGCCGACCTCATCACTGGGCACCAACTATGTTCCGACCTAGCCGTGTTGGTCGCCAACCGAGAAAACGCTGAACCGGCTCTCGACAGTGCCCGAGCCGCTTGGTCAACCCGTCGCACCCCCAAGGATGAAGGCCCTCGGATCATCGACACCCGGTACGACGCCGGCCATCTGCTCGACGGGACCTCCCGGCGGCTGGTCGACGTCTGCACCGAACTTGGCCTTGACGTCACTCAGCCGGAACTACGCAGTACCTCGATGACCAGCTTGCACCGTCGGTGGCTGGAGAAGAACGACATCGAGGCTCGTGAGCGGGTCAGCGTCCTTAACCTCAGGCACTCCCTCTCCACCGCCCTCGTTGCCGTGTCTGCGGCTGGCCTCGGCGGTTGGGGCGAGGTCGGGCTCAACGTGAACCGCATGATCGCCGCCCACGCCGACGGTTGGGGCTGGCTCCAATCCCGAACCTTCCAAGACCTGTTGGGGGAACCATGCCAATCCGCGAGTGCAAGGTCGTAGCCGTCGAGGGAACCGCTGCGGCTGGAAAAACCACTCTGGTCCACGCCCTCGCGGCGTACTACCGCGAGCAGGGCGTCAACGTCGCAGCCACGGGGGAACCCGCGCGAGTGAGCCCCTTCATGGAGGAGATCGTTCTTCACGGAAAAGGCGAATTCGACCTCACTGTCGAACTCGACACCTTCGCTGCCCAGCTCACCACCACCATGCGTACGGCGCGAAACCACAGTCTCCTGATCACCGACAAGACCCCGGCCAATGTCCTGGCCTACGCCCGGATCGTCCTTGACCAGGATGACCCGCAGGTGCGTGCAGTCCTTCGCTCGATGGAGTCTCTCTGTAAGGCCTGGATGCCCATCACGTACTCCGCCGTGGTCCATTGCCGCGACCACTACGACCAGGAGGTCGGCGGCGACCAGTTCCGTGGCAAGGTGCTTGATCTCCAGAGTGCCGCCGAGACGGCCGTCTACGAGGCGATCCGGGCCACCAACGTGCCGATCTTCGACCTCCCGCAGGGCCTCACCACCCAGGCCCGCGTCGAGTGGATCGCCAAGCACCTCCACCTCCTGGGCATCAGCGTCCACTGAGGTGGCCTATCGTCCTCCTACGACACACCTTCGGAGGACCTGGTGCAGCCCCAACGTCCGATCAACGACGCCATGATCATCCTCGAACGGAACGGCCTCGTCCTGCTGGCCGAACGAGCCAACACCGGCTACAGCGACGGCCTGCTCAATCTCCCCAGCGGGAAGGTCGACGTGGACGAGGACGTGATCTCGGCAGCGATCCGCGAAGCCCGAGAGGAGGTGGGCGTGGAAGTTCACCGAGAGGCCGTTCGGGTTGTCCATGTCATGCACTACCGCAACCCAGAGGGAGAGGCGCGCGTCGGCTGGTTCCTCGCCGCCTCCGAGTGGAACGGCGAACCGTACAACGCCGAACCCCACAAGTGCGCCGGTGTCGGGTGGTACCCACTCAACGATCTTCCGGAGAACACCCAGCCCTACAACGAGGCCGGGATCAGCCGGTATCTGAAAGGCGAACCATTCTCCGTGGTGGGCTGGTAGCCGGCCTGAAACACGAAAGGCGCCCTCCCCGATCTGGGGGAGGGGCTTCTTTGCGTTCAGGGTCAGGTGGTTTACCTGGCCTGGAGTGACGTGAGCAAGGTGCGTTTGCCGTAACGGGTCTGGGCTGGCGGGAACTGGCCGTTGTCGGATGGCGGGCAAGCTGCCAAGCTCAGCGTTGAGGCTGGTGGCATCAGCGGCGTCGGCACCGATCTTCACGGGGGGACCAGAATGAAACGGAACCTGAGGCAACGTGTGGTGCGGACTGCCGTGGCCGGCGCCCTGGCCGTCGGCGGGCTCGCGCTGACGACCGGACCCGCCCATGCGGCTTCCGGGGACCGCTGGGTCACCCTGAACACCAGCCACCACGCCGGCCTGTACTGGACGCCCTGGACGAACAACAAGGACGACGTCAAGCAGGACCTTGCCCCCGGGGATCAGGTAAACGTCTACTGCTGGACGACTGGCGAGGACATCGCCCACCAGGGCAACGTGTGGTACTACATCACCAGCGAGTACTACCACTCCGGCTCCGCCATTGGTGGGCAGGATTTCCACGACTATGTGTATGGCGCATATGTCGACAACTATGACCTGTGGCACGCGCGAGGCAGCAACGGCCTCCCCCAGTGCTGAGGGACTGACTTCAGATGCCCCTCCCCGAAACGGGGAGGGGCATCGTTGCGTTGGGGGGGGTCAGAGGCGGACGATCCGCGTGGTCGTGCGGACGACGGGTGTTCGTCCCTGTGTCAGATCTTGCCGAGCGGGGTGTCCGGGTCGGCCAGGGCCTTCGGGTCCACCGTCCGGCCGGAGCGCACGAGTTCGCGGATCGGGTCGGTGACGTCCCAGACGTTGACGTTCATGCCCGCCAGGACCCGGCCGGCGGCCAGCCAGAAGGCGATGAACTCCCGGGTGGCAGGGTCGCCGCGGAACACCACCTGGTCGTAGCCGTCCGGTTCGACGTAGCCGACGTACTCCAGGCCAACGTCGTACTGGTCGCTGAAGAAGTACGGGATCCGGTCGTACACCGCGTCCGGGTGCCCGAGCATCGCGCGGGCGGCGGTCTGCGGCTGGTTGACGGCGTTGGCCCAGTGTTCGACCCGCAGGTGCGTGTCGAACAGCGGGTGGTAGGCGTTGGCGACGTCGCCGGCCGCGTAGACGTCCGGGTCCGAAGTGCGCAGCTGCTGGTCGGTCTTGATGCCGTTGTCGATCTCCAGCCCGGCGGCCTCGGCCAGGCCGGTCGCCGGGGTGATGCCGATGCCGACCACCACTGCGTCGGCCGGCACCGTGGTGCCGTCGCCCAGCCGCACGCCGCTCACCGTGCCGCCGGAGCCGGTCAGTTCGGTGACCTCGACGCCGAACCGCAGCTGGACGCCGTGGTCGCGGTGCAGATCGGCGAAGACCTGCGCCACCTCCCGGCCCAGCACCCGCAGCAGCGGCAGTTCGGCGGCCTCCAGCACCGTCACCTCGGCGCCGGCCTCCCGGGCCGCTGCCGCCACCTCCAAGCCGATCCAGCCCGCGCCGATCACCGCGACCCGGGCGCCGGGGCGCAGCGCGGCCTTGATCCGGTCGCTGTCCTCGACCCGGCGCAGGTAGAGCACGCCGTCCTGGTCCGCGCCCGGCACCGGCAGCCGGCGTGGGGTCGAGCCGGTGGTGAGCAGCAGTTTGGCGTACTTGACCTGGCCGTCGTCGGTGAGCGTCACGGTGTGTCCGGCCGGGTCGATCGCGGCCACCGCCGTGCCCAGCCGCAGCGTGACGTCCTGCTCCCCGTACCACTGCGGCGGGTGGACGTAGATCTTCTCCCGGGGCGTCTTGCCGAGCAGGTACCCCTTCGACAGCGGCGGCCGCTCGTACGGGCGCTCGTGTTCGTCGCCGATCAGGACGATGCCGCCCCGGTACCCGGCCTCGCGCAGCGCCTGGGCGGCCTTCGCGCCGCCCAGGGACGCCCCGACGATCACGATCGGCCGCTCGCGCCCGCCGCCCTCCGCCGTTCCCGCTGTTCCCGCCGTGCCCGTGCCCATGCTGAACTCCTCGCTCTCCGGCCGGAATCAGGGGCCAGCCTGCCGCCGTCCGGGTGGCGTGTCGAGGCCGTGCCGGGCGCGCCGCGCCGCGCTCCCCCGTACGGGTGAACGCGCACCGGTGCGCGAACCGGTGCGCGAACCGCTACGGGGGCGGTCAAGAAATCCGCTACGGGGCTCGCTACGGGGTCATCGCCTCCCGGACCAGCGCGGTGTCGGCGAACTGTTCGAAGCGGACGATCCGGCCGCCACGCACCGTGAAGTGGTGGGCGACCCGCACCGCGAGCGGCTTTCCGGTGGCCTTGTGCACGGCCGTGTAGCGGGCCAGCACCACCACGTTCTCGCCGTCGACCACGTAGGTGTCGTCGTGCGCCGTCCAGTTCTCCCAGGCGGCGGCCAGGCGCTCCATGACGTTGGCGGTGACGCCCTTCGGGGTGCGGTAGGTGCCGGCCAGCGGGAAGCCGGCCATCTCGGTCCACTCCACGTCGTCGGCGAGCGTGGCGCGCAGGGCGGCCAGGTCGCCGTGGGCGGAGGCCAGGTACTGGCGGCGGACCACGTCGGCCGGGGCGGAGGACTCGGCGAACGAGGCGGTGTCCCTCGGGATCTCGATCATCGTCGCTCAGCCCCAGGCCATCTCGCCCATGGCGACCTTGGTGCCGAGGTCGACGGCGATCTTCAGCCCCAGGTCGGGGAAGCGCCGTTCCAGCGCCTCCTTCGCGGCGGTCGCGTCCGGGGCCCGGCCGATCTCGGTCTCGAAGGCGCGCAGGTAGTCCCGGGTGTGGCGGACGGAGGTGAGGTCGGTGGCCGCGCCGGCGGTGCGGTGGCCGGCCGCGACGAACTGCGGTTCGAGCGCCTCGATCCCGTCCAACAGGTCGATCCAGGCGGCGCGTTGGGCCTGTTCGGGGGTGTCGGCCGTCCACACGTGCAGGCCCTCGAAGAGCAGCACGCCGCCGAGTACGGCGTGGTGGTGGTGCTGCCAGAGGTAGTGCCGGTCGGGCAGGTGGAAGTCGGCGCCGCGCAGCTCGAACCGGTGCCCCTCGAAGACGAGTTCGTCCCCGTGCAGCACCTCGGGGCGGACCAGCCGGGTGGGCAGCTCGGGGCCGAGGTGGGCCCAGGCCTTGAGCTTGCCCTCGAACGTCTCCTGGATGTGCTCGACGGTGGAGGCGGTGGCCAGGAACCGTGCCTCCGGGAAGGCGTCCTGGACCTCCTGGGCGCCGAAGTAGAAGTCCGGGTCCCCGTGGCTGACGAAGACCGCGGCCAGCCGCTTGCCGGCGGCGCGGATCCGCTCCACCAGCCGGCGGCCGTCGGAGCGGGTGAACCCGGCGTCCACCAGCAGGGCGTCCTGCGGGCCGGTGACCAGGACGGAGGTCTTGTTGAGCGAGCTGTCGGGGCTGTCGATGATCTCGAAGTCGAGAGCACTCATGGGTCTGTTGTCCTTCCTCCTGCCGGGCACGCCTCGCCGCCAGCATCGGCCTTGCGGGTGCGCTCCGCATCCGGAGGAGGGGCGGGGGCGGGAGCGGGCCCGATCCGACCCGCGCCGGGGGGCTCACGTCCTCGGGGCCAGTCGCAGCACCGCCAGCGCCCCCAGCAGCGTCGCCCCGGCCAGCACCGGCCACAGCACCCCCGGACCGGCCGCCAGCAGCGCCATCAGCGTCGCCGGCGCCGCCGCCCGGCCCACGCCCGAGGAGAGCTCCCAGCGTGCCAGCGCCCGCCCCAGCAGGTGTGGTGGGGCGGCGGCCGTCACCAGGGCCGTCCCCGCACCGGTGTAGAGGATCTCGCCCAGCGTGAACACCACCGAGACCGCCGCGGCGCCCGCCGCGCCCGCCGTGCCGCCCAGCGACCCGACCGCCCAGTACCCCAGGTAGGCCAGGGCCAGCGTCACCCCCGAGGCGGCCAGCACGGCCCGCCGCGAACGGTCCGCGAGCCGCAGCACCAGCACCAGCTGCAGCGCGACCACCAGCACGGTGTTGCCCACGAACACTCCCGACGACCACGCCGGGGAGGCGTGCAGGTGCAGCACCAGCAGCGCCGGCAGCGCCACCTCCAGCACGTCGAAGCAGAACGCGTACGGCAGGTTGGCGAGGCTCAGCAGGCTGATCCGCCGCAGCGACTCGCCCTGCTCCCGCACGTCCACCGCCCGGTCGGCGGCCCGGTGTGGCGCGCGCACCCGCAGCGACAGCACCAGCGCGGCGGCGGCCAGGCAGGCCGCGCCCGTCGCCCCGGCCAGCACCCGGATCGCGCCCGCCCCGCCGGTCACCACCAGCGTGGCCAGCAGCGCCCCCGCGCCCAGCCCCGCGTTGCGCAGCGACCGCCCGGCCGCCAGCGCGGCGTCCCGCAGCCGGCCCTCGGTCAGCGTGCTGACCACCGCCGCGTGCGTGGTCGGCCAGGACTGGCTGCCCACCCCGATCAGCACCGACGCCGCCACGAACCCCGGCAGGCCGTCCGCGACCAGCAGCGCCAGCGCGCCCGCCGCCCGCACCGCCAAGGTGGCCGCCGCCGGGAGGGTCCGGGCGCCGCGGTCGATCCACCGGCCGGTCAGCGGCATCACCAGCAGGCCCGCCACCATCCCCGCCGACATCGCCAGCCCCGCCGCCGCCGCGCCCAGGTGCAGCACCCCGATCCCGTACAGCAGCAGGAACGGCCGCAGCAGGCCGGAGCCCACCGCGTCCACCACCAGCGCGGCCGCGTACCGGGGCCCGCCCGCGGCGGTCAGCAGCCGCAGCAGCGTGAACGGGCCCCGGCGGCTCGTAC
>NZ_JBHWIJ010000193.1:0-10459 GCF_042732255.1 Kitasatospora sp. NPDC059803
CGTACTGGACGTACTTGGGCGATTCGGGCGTGCGTCCAGGCGGGATGCGTAATGGGGGTACCTCCCGGCCGAAGGCTGGGGGAGTCGCGGGCCCGCCAAGATTGGCCGGACAGGACCTAGGCCAAACCTAGGCCCAACCTAGAACGGCGCCGCGTGGGCCGGGGCCGCGTCGTGGGCGGCGGCGAAGGCGTGGCGGGCGCGGCTGCCGGGTGGGGCGAGGCAGACGAAGACGTACCGGCCCTCCTCGGGCAGGGCGAGCACGGTGTAGTCCAGGACGTCGGTGTCCAGGGCCGGGTGGCGGATGTGGAGCCGGCCGGGGCCGGGCGGCCCGGCCCGGTGGCGGTCCCACAGTGCGGCGAAGGCCGGGCTGTCCGAGGACATCCGGCGGACCAGGCGGGTGAGCCCGCGATCGCCGGGGCGGTCCGCGTGGTGGGCGCGCAGCGAGGCGACGAGGTCCGCGCCGATCGAGCCGGTGGCCGCGAGGTTGCCCTGCGAGCGGTCCCCGTACGGGCAGCAAAACACCTGCCAGAGCAGGTTGCGCTCGTGGGGCGGGCGCCGTTCCGGCCAGGCCATCAGCAGGCCGGCCGGGCGGTTCCAGGCGAGGAGTTCGAAGGTCGGGCCGGTGACGAAGGCGGGCGCGGCGTCCAGGGTGTCCAGCAGCGCCAGGGTGGTGGCGGAGACGGCCGGTGGCTCGGGCGACGCCCCGGCCGGTGCGCGGTGCCGGGCAGCCAGCCGGTGCAGGTAGGCGCGCTCCGCCCCGGCCAGTTGCAGGGCCTCGGCGATGCCGTCGAGGACCGGGCCGGTGGGCACCCGCTGGCGGCCCTGCTCCAGCCGGGCGTAGTAGTCGGCGGAGATGCCCGCGCGGGCCGCCACCTCCTCGCGGCGCAGCCCGGGCGTCCGGCGGCGCCCGGCCGGGGGCAGGCCCGCCTCGGCGGGCGCGAGGCGGGCGCGGCGGGCGCGCAGGAACGCGCCCAGCGGGGTCTCGGGCATGCGGTCACGCTGCCACAGCCGGGTGGGGTTAGCCAGGACCTGGCCGTCCCTGGCTGGCTCGTCCCCGGTCGGCCCGTCCCCGGGAAGGGCTGGCCGCTGGTGGCCCGGGCGGGGCGCCGGGAGGCTCGCCGCATGGGACTTCTCGACGACAAGGTCACGATCGTCACCGGCGCCGGGCGCGGCATCGGTGCAGCCGCCGCCCGGCTGTTCGCCCGGGAGGGCGCGCTGCTGGTGCTGGCCGCCCGCTCCGGCGCCGAGGTGGAGGCGCTGGCCGCCGACCTGCGGGCAGGCGGGGCCCGGGCGGTGGCCGTCGCCGCCGACCTGGCCACCGCGGAGGGCGCCGAGCGGACGGTCGAGGCGGCGCTCACGACGTACGGCCGGCTGGACGCGGCCTTCGACAACGCGGGTTCCGGCCTGTCGCCGGCCCCGCTCGCCGAGCGTTCCGAGGCCGAGTGGGACGACACCCACGCGCTCAACCTGCGCGGCAGCTGGCTCTGCCTGCGGGCCCAGCTGCGGGCGATGGCGGCGGGCGGTCGGGGCGGCGCGGTGGTGCTCAACTCCGGGGTGGGCGCGCTGGTGGGCGGCTTCGGGGACGGCGTCCAGCAGGCCGCCAAGCACGGCCTGACCGGCCTGGTGAAGGCGGCCACCGCCGACTACGCCCGGCACGGCATCCGGGTCAACGCCGTCGCGCCCGGCGTGGTGCGGACGCCCTCGACGGAGCGGTTCTTCGGGTCCGGCCCGGAGTTCGAGGACCTGGTCATCCGCTCCACCCCGCTGGGCCGGGCGGGAGCGGACACCGAGATCGCGGAGGCGGCGGCCTGGCTGCTGAGCGACCGGGCGTCGTACGTGGCCGGGGTGACCCTGCCGGTGGACGGCGGCATCACCGCGACCCGGCGGTTCGACTGAGTGCGGGCCCGATCAGTTGGGGGCCCGGCTGGTCGGGGCCGGCTCGACGGCACCGTACGGGGGTCGGTGCCGTCGGGCCTACTCCGGCGCCGGTTCCAGCCCGGCCGACCGGGCGGCGGTGCGGAGCAGGGCGCGGAGCATGGGGGTGGTGAGGCGGCCGGTGTTGGTGTTGCGCGGGCTCACGTGGTAGCAGCCGTACAGCTGGAGGGCGGGGCCGCCGTCGGTGGCGGGGAGGACGGCCAGGGCGCCGTGGCCGAAGGCGGGGCGGGGCCGGGGGACCTGCCAGCCGGCCTGCGCGAGGGCGGGCAGGAGGGCCTGCCAGGCGAAGCCGCCGAGGGCGACGACGGTCCGTACGGTGGGGCGCAGCAACTGGAGTTCGCGGGTGATCCAGGGGCGGCAGGTGTCGCGTTCGGCGGTGCTGGGCTTGTTGTCGGGCGGGGCGCAGCGGACCGGGTCGGTGATGCGGACGCCGCGCAGGTGCAGGCCGTCGCCGTACCGGACGGACTCGGGGCGGTTGGCGAGCCCGAGGTCGTAGAGCGCCGCGTAGAGCAGGTCGCCGGACGGGTCGCCGGTGAAGATCCGGCCGGTGCGGTTGGCGCCGTGGGCGGCGGGGGCGAGGCCGACCAGGACGAGCGGGGCGTCGGGCGGGCCGAAGCCGGGGATCGGGCGGGCCCAGTAGTCCCAGTCCAGGTAGGCGCGGCGCTTGGTGCGGGCGCTCTCCTCGCGCCACTCGACTAGGCGCGGGCAGGCCCGGCAGTCGGTGACGACGCGGTCCAGCGCGGTGAGCGAGATGGCGCGGGCGGCGGCCTCGGCGGGGTGGCGGGGGTGGCCGGGGTCGTCGGCGGCGGCGGACTGCGGCATGGCCCCGATCCTAGTAGGGCTTTGTCAGGTCCTGTGGTGGGAGCGGGGCGGATGCGGGTCGGTCGCATATCGGGCAGGCACCGGTCCAGGGGGCCTGGGCGGGTGAGGCATCCTTCCCCTCGCCTGACCATCCGTGGCGCCCGACAAAGCCCTACTGGGCCCTGTCCCGCCGCACCCGCTGGGCGGTCTGGACGGTGGCCCGGTTGAACCGCCGGGTGACGGTGGCCCGTCGACCGGGTTGGGCCCGGTGATCGGGGCGGTGGCGAGAAGGTCCGGTGGGACCGGGAGGCAGCAATGGTGGAGAACGGGTACGCGGGTCCGTCTCGACGGCAGGTCCTGACGGCCGGCGCGCTGGCCGGCGCGACGGTGCTGAGTTCCGGCATGTGGGCGACCGAGGCGTCGGCGGCGGCACCGCCGGCGATCTTCTACTCGCCGCACCAGGACGACGAGGCGTTGGGCCTGGCCGGGGCGATCCTGGAGCACAAGGCGGCCGGCCGGCCGGTGTACCTCGTGCTGGTGACACGGGGAGAGAACGACGGGCTGGCGAAGCTGATGAACACCGATCCCTGCCCGCTGACCACAGGCTCGGACCGGCACCCCTGCGCGGCCGGCGGCCACCACGGGGTGAACTGGCCGACCGACGGCAGCAGCAAGATCGTCCCTTGCCGGACGGCCGAGTTCATGGCCTCTGCCGCCACCCTCGGGGTCGACAAGGTGATCAACCTGAAGATCGTCGACTCCCCCTACGGGGGGCCCGATGCCTTCGCCCGGTTCGTCGCCACGGTCAAGTCGAAGATCGCGTCCATCGCGCGGCAGTACCCGGGCGCCTCGCACAAGTTCACCGCGGGCTGGCTGGAGATCACCGACACCCACAAGGCGATCGCCGACGCGGCCGTGCAACTGGCCCGCGAGGGCAAACTCACCGACGTGCGCTTCAATTTCGTCTACGCCTACGACCAGCCGCTCGGCTCCCGCGCGAACGGTGCCGCCTACGTGCTGGACATCCCTGCCGCGCACATGGCGACCAAGCGCAACGCCATCTACTGCTACAACACCTGGGCCCCGTCCCGGAACCTCTACGCGCTCGGCTACCACAGCGTCCCGAACAAGCTGGAGTCCGCGCACAACGACCCGCACGAGTACGTCTTCACCCTCCCCAACAACTCGTACCAGTTCGGGAGCATCACGGCCCCGCACCCGGAGTGGTCGTAACAGAACAGGGCCGGGGTCGGGCTGTCGGCGGACGGCCCGACCCGGACTCCCGCTCAACCCCGCGGGACGAACCGGTCACCACCGCCCCACCGATCCCCGAGCGGGTGATCGTCTCGCAGCGACGTTCGAGGCCGGACAACCCCCCGACCCCCACCACCGGACCTGACAAAGCCCTCCTAGGGCTCGCGCTGGGCTCGCACCGGGCCCGCATCGGCCGTGCACCGAGCTCGTGCCGGGCCCGTATCGGCCCTGCGCCGGCCTGGCCGGGCAGGCGTAGCGTGGAATCAGCTGCTCCGGCGGCCCCCCGGCTGGGCCGGGTCGGCGACGGCCGGGGCTGGCTGGTGCGCGAGGAGGCCTCGCCGAGGCCGCAAGGAGGCCGCGATGATCGTCGATGCGGTGCTGGGTGCCATCGGGGGGCTGGTCGGGCTGGGGGCGATCTGGGCGGGCCTGAGCGTCCGGGTCGTCCAGCAGTTCCAGAAGGGAGTGGTGTTCCGCTTCGGCCGGGTGCGCAGGGATGTGCGCGAGCCCGGGCTGGTGGGGCTGCTGCCGATCGCGGACAAGCTGCGCAAGGTGAACGTGCAGATCGTGACGATGCCGATCCCGGCGCAGGAGGGCATCACCCGGGACAACGTGACCGTCCGGGTGGACGCGGTGGTGTACTTCCGGGTCGAGGACCCGGTGAAGGCGATCGTCAACGTGCAGGACTACCACTTCGCGATCTCCCAGGTGGCGCAGACCTCGCTGCGCTCGATCATCGGCAAGAGCGAGCTGGACGACCTGCTGGCCAACCGCGAACCGATCAACCAGGGGCTGGAGTTGATGATCGACAGCCCGGCGCTGGGCTGGGGCATCGAGATCGACCGGGTGGAGATCAAGGACGTCGCGCTGCCGGAGTCGATGAAGCGCTCGATCGCGCGGCAGGCGGAGGCCGAGCGGGAGCGGCGGGCGCGGATCATCACGGCGGACGGTGAGTTCCAGGCCTCGGCCCGGTTGTCGGAGGCGGCGGCGGTGATGAGCGCGACCCCGGCGGCGCTCCAACTGCGGCTGCTGCAGACGGTGGTGGAGGTGGCAGCGGAGAAGAACTCGACGCTGGTGCTGCCCTTCCCGGTGGAGCTGCTGCGCTTCCTGGACAGTGCGACGGACAACCAGCAGCGGGCCGCGGTGAACGCCGCGGCGGCAGCGGCGAAGGGCGCCGAACGGGCCGCCGTGGAGCGGGAGGAGGCGGCGAAGGCGGAGGTCGAGCAGGACAGCTCGAAGCACGAACTCCCGCCACTGGAGGAATTGTTGGACCAGTCGCCGGTGCCGGATGCGGACGCGCCGGGCGGGCGCGCGGAGCCGGACCAGGCGGCCTGACCGGCGCCCGGTGGCGGCCTCCGCGGGCCCGGACCAGGATGGACAGGGGAGCCGAAGCCAGGCCAGGAGGCGGGACCATGACCAGAGCCAGCGACATCATGCACCCGGGCGCGGAGTGCATCCGCGAGCACGAGACGCTCGCCGCCGCCGCCCGGATCATGCGGGAACGGCACGTCGGCGCGCTGCCCATCTGCGGGGAGGACGACAAGCTGCTGGGCATCGTGACCGACCGCGACATCGTGCTGCGCTGCGTCGCCGAGGGCCGGGACCCGGCCGGGGTGACGGCGGGCGAGCTGGCCCTGGGCCGGCCGATGACGGTGGAGGCGGACGAGGACGCGGAGCAGGTGCTACGGGTGATGGAGCAGTACCGGGTGCGCCGGCTGCCGGTGATCAACCACCCGGAGCACAAGCTGGTCGGGATGATCAGCGAGGCGGACATCGCGCGCGGGCTGCCGCAGGCCCGGGTTGCGGAGTTCGTGTCGGCGGTCTGCGCGGAGGAGGCGCCCGCGGAGGAGGCGGCCAAGGCCGGGGCCTGACGGCGTCGGCTGATCCGGGCCGGGGGGTCAGTGCCAGCTGTGGCGGATCAGGGACGCGGCGAATCAATCAGGGCATCGTCCGGCCAGCGTGTCGAGGTGGCGGCGCAGCACGGCGCGCAGTTCGTCCGGGCCGACCAGGTCCGGGTGCTGGACGGCCTGGAGGGTGAGGCCGTCGAGCAGGGCGGAGAGGCGGCGGGTCTCGACGGCGAGGTCGAGGCCGGGCGCCAGGGCGCCGGAGCGCTCGGCCTCCGTCAGGACGCGGTGGATCAGCCCGTCCAGTCCGGCCTGCAACTCGGCGGCGCGGGAGCGGAGTTCGGGGCGGGTGCGGGCAGCGGTGACGAAGGACAGCCAGAGCGCGGACTCCTCCCGGCGCTCGGCGTCCAGCGGGAGGGTCTCGGTGAGGAGTTCCTCGACCTGTGCGCGGCGGTCGGTGCCGCCCTCCGGGTCGAGCAGGGTGCGGGCGTGGGTGCGGATGCGGCTGTCGATGCGGCGGGCCAGCTCCTGCATCGCGAAGATCATCAGTTCGGAGCTGCCGGTGAAGTAGTGCCGTACCGAGCCGATGGCGAGCCCGGCCTCGTCCGCGACGTTGCGTAGCGAGGCGCGTTCCAGTCCCTCTCGGGCGGCGACGCGGAGCACGGCGTCGGCGACGGCCTGGCGGCGTTCCGCGGGGTCCACGATCTTGGGCATGTTGCCGTTATAGCACGGTCGAGCTAAATTGCTTATTTAGCATGGTCGAGCTAAAAAAATCCCGGGGAGGGGTGTGTCGATGAACGTCTGGCTGCAAGCGGGGTTGATCGCCGTCGTGGTCGTGGTGGTGGTGATCCGGCGGCTGCGTGGGGAGCCGCTCAATGCCCGGGACCTGTTCGCGCCGCCGGTGGTGCTGACCGCGATCGGGTTCTGGTCGCTGGTGCGGCGCCCGGGTCTGGGTGCGGGTGACTATGCCTGGGTGGCCGCCGGTGCCGCGCTCGGCGTCGGACTCGGGGTGCTGCGCGGCATCACCGTCACGCTGTTCGAGCGCGACGGTGTGGCGTGGCAGCGGTACACCGGCCGGACTTTCCTGGTCGCTGCCGGCTCCCTCGCGGTGATGGCGGGCTTCGGCCTCCTCGCCGGCCGCTTCGGTCTCGCTCCGGATGCCCGGCCGGTGCAGTTGTCGATCGGCGTGGGCTTCCTCGGTGAGGCCCTGGCGGTCGGCTGCCGGGTGCTCGTCGCGGGTCTTCCCTTCGCGCCCGAGCGACGGGGTCTGAATCCGTCACTCGGCGCGGATCGAATCAGGCGGTAACTTTGGTTGTCGTAGGCCGGTTCGGTAACTATGGTTGTCGCATGACATCGATCGAGATCACCCCCGAGGAGCGGTCCGAGCTGGCCAGAGCGCTCGGTGACGCCCTGAACCCCCTTGCCAGGGCTGTTCGTTCGCGCGAGACCGGGCTGCCCGAGGACCGGATGTGGAACGCGGACCCGGCCGAGGTCGCGCTCTCCGTCCTCGCCACCTGGAAGGTGGTGGACACGGAGGTCAAGCGGCTGACCGCGATCGCGGCGGCGACGGCGGGTTCCTACGGCGCGAGCTACGAGCAACTGGGCGCGGCCTGGGGCATCACCCGGCAGGGGGCCCGGAAGAAGTGGCCGGAGGCCCGCCCGGCGGCGCCGCACGGCACGCTCGAACTGTTCGGCGGAACAGCCGAGTTGGAGCAGGAGGCGGAATCCGGCGACTGGCGCTGGGCGGGCGTCGGCGCCGACGGCGCGCGCGGCGCGGCCGACCGCGGCTATCCGACGAAGGAGGAGGCCGCGGCCCGCGCCGGGGCCTTCCTCGGCGAGCACGCCGCGCCCTAGGAATGCTCCCGAAGCGCCCGGGCGATCAGTTCCGCCAGGTGCAGGGCCTGGCGGCCCTGGGCGAGTTGGGAGATCTGGGTACGGCAGCTGAAGCCGTCGGCCAGGATCACCGTGTCGGGGGCGGCGGCCCGGACCTCGGGGAGCAGGACGCGCTCGGCGATCGCCTCGGACACCTCGAAGTGGCCCCGCTCGAAGCCGAAGTTGCCGGCCAGGCCGCAGCAGCCGGAGTCCAGCACCCGGTTGTGCAGGCCGAGCCGGGCCTCGACCCGGCGGTCGGCGGCGCTGCCGAGGACGGCGTGCTGGTGGCAGTGGGTCTGGGTGACGGCGTCCAGCGGGACCTGGGGGAGCGGGGCGTCGGAGGCGTACTGGTCGAGGAACTCGGCGAAGGTGCGGGTGCGTTCGGCGAGCGGGCGGCCGTCCGGGCCGAGCAGCCGGGGCAGGTCCTCGCGCAGGGCGGCGGTGCAGCTCGGGTCCATCCCGACCACCGGGGTGTCGGCGGGCAGCCCGGTGTCGGCCAGCGTCCGCAGGCTGCGCCGCAACACCCGGCGGGCGGTGCCGAGTTGGCCGGTGGAGTACCAGGTCAGGCCGCAGCAGACCGGGCCGGCGGGCAGCCGCACGTCGAAGCCCAGGTGCTCCAGCACCTCGACGGCGGAGCGCAGCACGTTCGGCTGGAGGTGGTCGGAGAAGGTGTCCGGCCACAGCAGCACCGGCCGTGCCCCCGCCGGGGCCGGGTGCGCGGCGCGGTGGCGGCGGTACCAGCGGGTGAAGGTCTCCGGCGGGAGGACCGGCAGCACCCGGCGCCGGTCGATCCCGCCGAGTAGCTTGAGCAGCCCGGCGGCCGGGGAGCGGGCGAGGGTGTTGGCGGCGCCGGGGGCGAGGGCGGCGGCCCGCAGCCAGAGCGGCAGCCAGCCCATCGAGTAGTGGGCGAGCGGGCGCGGGCGGTGCCGGTAGTGCTGGTGGAGGAACTCGGCCTTGTAGGTCGCCATGTCGACATGGACCGGGCAGTCGCTCGCGCAGCCCTTGCAGCTCAGGCAGAGGTCCAGGGCCTCCCGGACCTCCGTCGAGCGCCAGCCGTCGGCGATCGCCGCGCCGCCCTGGCGGCCGGGAGGTGCCGCCATGCCGCGCAGCATCTCGGCCAGCAGCCGGGCCCGGCCCCGGGTGGAGTGCCGCTCCTCGCCGGTGGCCATGTAGCTGGGGCACATCACCCCGGTGTTCGGGTCCACGCACTTGGCGACGCCGACGCAGCGGTGCACGGCCTTGGCCAGGCTGCCGCCGTCCTGCTCGTACGGGAGGGCGAGCGGCAGCGGGCGGCGCGGGGCGGTGACGAAGCGCAGGTCGGCGTCGAGCGGGCGCGGGTCGACCAGCGCCCCCGGGTTGAGCAGGTGCTCCGGATCCCAGATCCGTTTGAACTCGCCGAACAGGGCGATCACTTCGGGCGGGTACATCCGGGGCAGCAGCTCGCCGCGGGCCTGCCCGTCGCCGTGCTCGCCGGAGAGCGACCCGCCGTAGGAGACCACCAGGTCGGCGGCCTGCTCCAGGAACTCCCGGAAGACCAGCACCCCGGCGGGCTCGTCCAGCGGGAAGTCGATCCGCAGGTGCACGCAGCCGTCGCCGAAGTGCCCGTACGGCACGCCGTGCAGGCTGTGCCGGCGCAGCAGGGCGCGCAGGTCCCGCAGGTAGTCGCCGAGGCGCTCGGGCGGGACGGCGGAGTCCTCCCAGCCGGGCCAGGCCTCGCCGCCGCCGGGCAGCCGGGTGACGATGCCGGCGCCCGCCTCCCGGACGGCCCAGAGCTGGCGCTGCTCGGCCGGGTCGGTGACGAGGGCGACGGAGGCGGAGCGTTCGCGGCGCACCGCGTCGGCGAGCCGGCGGGCGGCCTGGTAGGCCTCGACCGGGGTGGCGCCGCCGGTCTCCAGGAAGAGCCAGCACTCGCCCGCGGGCAGCCGGTCCAGCGCGGGCGGTCGGGGGCCGGCGGCGAGCAGTGCGGCGATCAGGTCGGCGGACATGCCCTCGGCGGTGAGCGGCCCGAGCGGCAGCAGCGCGGGGACGGCGTCGGCGGCGGCGCCCTCGTCGGGGTAGCCGGCCACCACCAGGGCGCGCGCGGGCGGTTCCTCGACCAGCCGGACGGTCGCGCCGAGCAGCACCGCGCAGCTGCCCTCGGTGCCGGTGAGCGCGCGGGCCAGGTCGTGGCCGTGCTCGGGCAGCAGGGCGTCCAGCGGGTAGCCGGAGGTGCGGCGGGGCAGCGCGGGCAGGCCCTGGCGGATGGTGGCGAGGTTGCGGTCGGTGAACTCCTGGAGCTGCCGGTGGAGTTCACCGGGCCGCCCGGGCAGGGCACGGAGCGCGGCGCGCTCCTGCGGGGTGAGCCGGCCGCCCACGGTCAGCTCGGTGCCGTCCGCGAGCAGCAGCTCCAGCCGCTCGACGTTGTCCGAGGTGCGCCCCCAGGCGAGCGAGTGCGAGCCGCAGGAGTCGTTGCCGATCATGCCGCCGAGGGTGCAGCGGCTGTGCGTGGACGGGTCGGGGCCGAAGCGCAGCCCGTACGGCCGGGCGGCGCGCTGGAGGTCGTCCAGCACGGTGCCCGGCTGGACCCGGGCGGTGCGGGCCTGCGGGTCGACGTCCAGGACGGCGCCGAGGTGGCGGCGGAAGTCCAGCACCACCGCGCCCGGGCCGATCGCCTGCCCGCCGATGCTGGTGCCCGCCCCGCGCGGCACCACCGGCACGCCGTACTGACGGCAGAGCGCGACGGCGGTGCGGACGTCGTCGAGGTCGGCGGGTTTGAC
>NZ_JBHWIJ010000193.1:10469-16598 GCF_042732255.1 Kitasatospora sp. NPDC059803
GGGCGCGCGTGCGCGCCCGCGTGTGGGTGGGGCCGCCCGGGGCGGCCCCCCCCGCACCGCCTATCTGCGGCCTGTGGGGGCGGGCGGTGCGGACGTCGTGGGGGTGGGCGGGTTTGACCCCCCCGAGCGGCAGTTGCCGGTAGTTGGACGCGTCGTGGCTGTAGACGGTCCGCTCGGCGGTGCCGAAGCGGACCTCCCCGCGCAGTACGGCGGCCAGTTCGCGGGCCAGCTCGGCCCCGGGGGCTGCGGACGGACGGCTCACCAGGGACCTCCGGGCGGGTGCGGCTACGGCTCCGGCCGATCATGGCAGCCGCGCGCCCGCAGGGGTACCGGCCACGACCGGGGTACCGCCGATGGGGTGTCGGTCGGCGGCCGCCCGGACAGGACCTCGGCCCCGCCGCCTGCGGAGGCGGGGCCGCGCACGTGCGGAGTACGTCACCGCCGCCCGGTGAGTGTGCCGCGGGCGATGTGGGAGAGCTTGGCCATCTCGAACGCCGGGTAGGCGCCGCCGGCCAGCAGCGAGAACTTGATCCCCTCGCGGCCGCCGGGCCGCCGGTGGCCGGGTGGCTGGAAGCGCCGGTGGTGCTCGGCGGCCCGGTGGAAGAACTGCGGCCGCTCGGCGCGGGTGACGCACCCGGCCAGGTCGAAGACGAACAGGTAGTGCCGGATCATCCGGACGAACAGCGCGTCCCGCACCGCGTACAGGTGCGGCTGGTCCTCCAGCAGCGCGAAGCTGCGCTCGTACTGGTCGAAGAGGTCGAACACGCCGCTGCCCGGGGAACCGGTGGGGTGGACGGTCTCCCGGCGGCGCAGCTGCACGCACTCGCGCGCCAGCGCGGCGACCCGGCGGGCGCCGAGCAGTGCCGCGTGCACCACCGGGATCTCCTCGTACCGGCCGTCGGGGAAGGCCAGCCGCAGCTCCTCCCAGTGGCCGCGGCGGATCAGCCGGTCCCAGACCAGCGGCGGCGCGCCGAACAGGGCGGGCTGGTCGAAGGGCTCGAACACCTCGGGGCCGGCCTCGGCGAGCAGTGCCTCCGCCCCGCCCGGCCAGTCCCGGTCGTTGTGCCGGCGGGAGTGGCCGAACAGCAGCAGGTCCACCGGGCCGGTCTGGCCGAGCCGGTCGGCGAGGTTCCGCAGCGCGTCCTGGGGCAGCTGGTGGTCGGCGTCCAGGAACAGCAGGTACTCGCCGGCCGCCCGCGCCGCCCCCGCGTTCCGGCTCACCCCGACCCCGACCGCCGCGTTGAGGTGCAGGACCGACAGCCGCGGGTGCCGGGCCGCGTACGCGTCGGCGAGCTCGCCCGCGGCGTCGGGGGAGCGGTCGGCGACCACGATCACCTCGACGTCCTGGAGGGACTGCGCGAACAGCGAGTCCAGGCAGTCCGCGAGCTGTTTGTGCTGGTCGTAGGCGGGGAGCACGACGCTGATGAGGGGTGAGGGCATGACGCCGGAGCGTAAGAGGACGCGCTGACCGTGGCAAAGCCCTGACGGTGCGTAATACCGAGCAATCCCTGCCAAATCGTACGACCGTACGCCATATCTTCACGCGGCCTGCCGGACGCGTCCACGACAGCCGGAACGCGCGGGGCCCGCGACGCGTGGTGCGTCGCGGGCCCGGGGTGCGTCGAGGCTCGGCAGCCTCGGTTTAGTACCAGTGGTGGTTCTGCCAGAACGACCAGGCGGCGCAGGGGCTGCCGTAGCGGGAGTTCATGTAGTCCAGGCCCCACTTGATCTGGGTGGCCGGGTTGGTGCGCCAGTCGGAGCCGGCCGAGGCCATCTTGCTGCCGGGCAGCGCCTGGACCAGGCCGTACGCGCCGGAGGAGGCGTTGACGGCGAGGTGGTTCCAGCTGCTCTCGCGGGACACGATGTTGCTGAAGCACTGGAGCTGGCCGGCCGGGACGAGCTGCGCGGCGATCTGCTGCGGGCTGCCGGTGAGGGCCGGGGCGCCGGTGAGGTCCTGGCGCGCCTGCGAGCGGGAGGCGGCGGCGTCCGCGTCGGCCTTGGCCTTGGCGTCCGCCTGGGCCTTCGCGTCGGCCTCGGCCTGCGCCTGGGCGGCGGACTCCGCCTCGGCCTGCGCCTGGGCCTGGGCTTCCTGAGCGGCCTGGTCGGCGGCGGCAGCGGCAGCGGTGTCAGCCTGGGCCTGGTCGGCGGCCGCCTTGTCGTCCACCGTGACGGCGGCCGCGGGGGCGGCGGCCTCGGTGGTGCTCCCGGCCTGCGGGAGGGCGAGGGCGGCGGTGGCGGCGCTCGCGACGACGAGGGTGGCGATGCCGGTGATCAGGGAGTTGCGGCGGGCATGGCTGAGCTGCATGAAGCGGACAATCCTTTTCCGTCGGGGGCCGTGCCGGTGGCACCGGGTGCGGGGCATCGCACGGGCGCCCGGGTGAGCGGGGCCCGCGCGGCCGTCCGGGACGGCCGTGGTGCCCCGGCGGAAGTGGCGGGGCGGGTCGGCTGCGCGGCGGACGGGGCCGGCTGCGCTGCCTGGCGACGGGCCATTCTTCGCAGGGCCGGGGACGGGTGGCAAAGGCAGGTGCCACTACGGCGGGTAGTAGCCGCAGGGTGGCTGCGGCGAGACGCGGTGATGGGTTTGGGAGAATTTGTCCGACTTGCGTACTTGTGGGTCGAAGGTCGGTGGCGCGAGCGGAATGCGTGGGTGTGAGGTGCGGTGGCCTGCGTTCTTCGAGGCATTCCGGGCAGCCCGACGCGGGACGGGAGCCCGTGCCGGGGGGTCGGCCGGCGCCCGGGCCGTAGCCATCCACTATCGGGGGCAGTAGACGGCGAACCCCGTGTGGGCGGCCTCACACCTCCGGCCGGCCGGGATCGGCGCAGGGTGACCGGCCGGTCACCGCTTCAGGAGGTCGCGTACGGGTTCCCGGTGGCGGGCCGGGAGGCCGGCTCCGCCGCCGATTCCTGCTCCTGCTCCTGCTCGTCCGCCGTGGCCGCGTCGTGGACCGGGTCGAGGGCGAGGTCGCGGGCCAGGTCCCGGGCCAGCAGGGTGGCGCCCGCGACGGCCCCCGGCATGGCGAGCACCGTCACCAGCGGAACCAGGAACGCCAGGATCAGCGGCGTGCCGAAGCCCAGCGCCAGCCCGAGCCGGGCGCGCAGCAGCCGGATCCGCTCACGCTGCGGCACCCCGCGCCGCTGGAGGGCGACGGCGACGAGCTCGACGGTCAGGAAGAAGCCGGACACCAGGAAGCCCAGCGCCGGCACCACCGTCTGCCCGATCACCGGGATGAAGCCGCAGGCGAACAGCACCACGCCGAACGCGGCCACCCGCACCAGGACGGAGGCGCTGTCCCGTACCGCGATCACCAGTTCGCGCCACAGCGCCGACTCCGGCGGGGTGGGCGCACCGCCCTCGGTCTCGTCGACCTTCGCGGACAGCGCCTCGTAGAAGGGCTGACCGACCAGCAGCGTGACGGCGGTGAAGGTGAGCAGCGAGAGCAGCAGGCCGCCGCCGAAGGCGATCGCGGCGAGCGCGTCGCGCAGCAGGCCCTGCCAGGGCGAGCTCCAGTGGTCGGCGAACGGGGTGGCCCAGTCGGCGAGGTCCTTCGACCAGCCGCCGAGGAAGACGAGCGCGACGGCGTACCCGGCCAGGGTGAGCAGTGCGGGCAGCATGCCGAAGCCCCACCAGCGGCCGTGCCGACCCACCCACTTCTGGCCCCCGACCAGGTACTTCATCCCCGCCACAAGATCTCGCATGGGCGATCACATTAGGGCTTTCCCGTCCGGAACCCCGCATTGCCGTGTTCCTGCCAGTTTCGACCGGCAGGGTCGGGCCCCTCCTGTCGCGACGCCTTCGGGGCCACCCTCGGTGCTCCCCGACCTGTCAGTGGAGGAGTCTGATGAAGCGTCAATTCGGCAGATTCATCGTGTTGTTGGCCGCACTGGTGCTCGGCGCCGGCGCGCTGGTGCTGCCCGCCGCCGCCTCGCCCGCACCCTCGGCGCCGTCGCCGGGCGTGGTCGGCGGCACGCGGGCGGCGCAGGGCGAGTTCCCGTTCGTGGTGCGGCTCTCGATGGGCTGCGGCGGCGCGCTCTACACCCCGCAGATCGTGCTCACCGCCGCCCACTGCGTCAACGGCACCGGCGCCGACACCAGCATCACCGCGACCGCCGGCGCGGTCGACCTGCGCAGCGGCAGCGCGGTCAAGGTCCGCTCGACGTACGTGTACCAGGCGCCCGGCTTCTCCGGTGCGGAGAGCGGCGACGACTGGGCGCTGATCAAGCTGGCCTCGCCGGTCGGCGGCAGCCAGGTGAGCACGCTGCCGACCACCGACTCCACCGCCTACGACAGCGGCACCTTCACCATCATGGGCTGGGGCGCCGCGACCGAGGGCGGCGCGCAGCAGCGCTACCTGCTCAAGGCCACCGTGCCGTTCGTCGACGACGCCGCCTGCGCCAACGCCTACCCGGGCCTGAACAGCGCGGCCTCGCTCTGCGCGGGCTACGTCGACCAGGGCGGCGTCGACACCTGCCAGGGCGACTCCGGCGGGCCGATGGTCCACCGGGACGCGGCAGGCCGCTGGGTCCAGGTCGGCATCGTCAGCTGGGGCAACGGCTGCGCCCGGCCCGGCTACCCGGGCGTCTACACCAAGGTCAGCACCTACGCGGCCGACATCGCCTCGGCGGCGGCCGGGCTCTGACGCCGACCGCCGAAGAGCCGATGAACCGAAGAACCGGAGCGCCCGGAGAATCCCCACCGGGCGCTCCGGCGCGTCTGCCGTCAGCCGTCCGTCGGGGGCCGTCAGCCGTCCGCCGGGGGCCGGTGCGCCGTCGAGCCGCCCAGCCAGGCCCGGGCCCGGCGCCGCTCGTAGGCGATCCGGCCGGTGGCGTCCGGCGGCAGCCGGGAGAGGACGGCGGCTGCGGCCTCGTGGCGCCCGGCCCGGGCGTACGCCCCGGCGAGGCGGCCGGCGACCAGGGCGTGGTCGTGCGGGTGGGCGGCCTGGTCCAGGCGCCCCAGGGCGGCGCCCAGGTGGGCCACCGCCGCGTGCGCGTGGGCGGTGCGGCCGGTGCGGACGGCGAGGTCCCGGTGGCAGGTGCCGTGGGCGACGCCCAGCACCAGGGCCGCTCGGGCGGCCCCGGGCACCGGCTCGCCGGCCCGCAGGGCGGCCTCGGTCAGCCGTTCGGCGTCCGCCATCGCCCGCCACGTCTCGGGCGCCGCGCCGGCCAGCGCGTGGGCGTGCGCCTGGGCGAGGGCGGCCCAGGCCCGCAGGCCGGGCAGGGTGCGGGCGGTGGCGTGGGCGGCCTCGGCCAGGGCGAGCGCGGTGGCCGGGTCGCCGCTCCACCAGTGCAGGGTGCTCTGCCGGGCGAGCAGGGCGGCCGCGGTCGGCTGGTCGTCGGCGGCGCGGGCCCATTCCAGTCCGGCCGCGTACCAGCCGAGCGCGCGGGTGCGGCGGTCCCCCTCGAAGTGGGCCCAGCCCGCGAGTTCGGCGTAGCGGGCGGCGAGCGAGCGGACGGCGGGGGCGGTTTCGCGCGGGGCGGCGTGCTGCCAGGCGGCCAGGGTGCGGGCGTGGTGTTCGAGGACGGTGGCCAGCTGTTCGCCGCCGGTGTGGGCGGCGGCCGCGCGGTAGACGTCGAGCAGGTGGCCGAGCACGGCGAAGGTGGCGGCGTCCGGTCGGCTCGTCGGGGGCCCTGTGCCGCTCTCGCCGAGGGGCGGCAGGGCGGGGGCTGCGAGTTCGCCGAGGTGTTCCCGCTCCTGCCGGACGGGCTGCCACAGGGCTGCCAACTCGCCTCCGGTGAGCAGGAGTTCGTCGGCCCGGGCGGGGAGCCCCGGCGGTGGCCAGCGGCGGGCGTTCTCCACTCGGCTGATCAGTGAGTTGTGGTAGCCGAGCAGGCGGCCGAGTTCGGCCTGGCTGAGTCCGCGGGCCTCGCGCCAGTGGCGCAGCCGGTGGCCGAAGCGCAGGCGCGCGGACGCGGGGGCGGGGAGGGGTGGCAAGGGGTCTCCCGGGGGGTGGGGGAGCGCTCGTGGGGGAGCGCCATGCCCAGGTATCCCCCTTGACGTGCCATTGTCAAACTGTGGTTCGTGTCCGGCGAACGGCACCGGGGCCGGGGGCCCCCGCCCCGGCGCACGGGGCCCGCCCAGGCGGGCGGCGCGGGCCGGTCACGACCCGTAGCCTTATAACAACGATAGCGGCC
>NZ_JBHWIJ010000194.1:0-3946 GCF_042732255.1 Kitasatospora sp. NPDC059803
AGGGCGGGGGAACGGCGCCGGGGTGCCCGGCGGACTCGGGGCCGGTGTCAGCCGCGCGCACCGGAGCGGCGGCGCAGCATCGCGAAGCCCAGCGCACCGGCGCCGACGGCCGCGACGGCCCCGCCACCGGCCAGCATCAGGCCGTTGCTGTCGGTCTCGCCGGATCCGTCGCCGGCCTGGGCCGCGCCCTTGGGCACCTCGCGGACCTGGGCCTTGCCGTCACTGGAGACCCCGGCGCCACCGGCGGCCGGCTGCACGGCGGGCCCGGTACCGGCGGAGGGCGTCGCCGTGGGGGTGGCACCCGCGACCGAGGGGGCGCCCGGGGCGGCCGGGGCGGGCTTGGCCGGGCTGGGCGTCGCGGTGGGGGTGGCCGACACGCCGGCACCCGCAGCAGGCGCGGCGGACGGGGTCCCGTCGGCGAAGGCCTGTCCGCCGGTGACGACGGTCAGCAGCGCGCCCCCGGTCAGGGCGCAGACGGCCAGCACGCGGCGGGCGGGGGAGCGGTGGGTACGGCTCCTGCTCATACGGTGTTCTCCTTCGTCATGGACGCCTCCCGGCCGGGGCGGCCGGTGCGTCGTCCATGACGGTAGGAGGCCCGTGTCGCGGTCCCCGGCCGGTCGTGTCACGGCCGCCCATCGGCTGCGTAACGAACCCCTGGGCCTGTTGCGGCCGGGGTGGCGGCGGCGCTGCCCGTGCGGTGGGAGGCCGTCCGGTTGACGCCCCGTCGGGTCGTGGGGGTAACCCCCCTCCCGTTCCTGGGGGCTGCTCCATGGCCCGGGGTCGCGGGCCCGGACACACTGGCAGCGGTTCGAACGGCGTGGTGGTAGGCCCCCGTTTCGGGGTGGTGGGCGCCGCGAGCAGAGCGCCGGCCGACCGCGCGACGCCGGACCGCGCACGTGATGCCGTCCCACCTCCAGCCGATCGGGGTCCACCGATGACCAGTACCGCCGCCCACGCCGCGACCGCCCCCGCCCCCGACCCGACGAGCAGGAGGGGAGGGCGCTTCCGCTGGACCGTCGTCCTGCTGACCTCGCTCGCGATCGTCGGGTACGCCGTGGGGACGTACGCCCAGGCCGACCTGCCCATCGCCGCGTCGAAGGGCGGCCTGCCCGCCACCTACGCCGAGCGCCCGATGGCCGTCCAAGTCACCTTCTACGTCCACATCGTGACGGCCGCGTTCGCGCTGCTGGTCGGTCCGTTCCAGTTCTCCACCGCGCTGCGCCGGCGGTCCCCCGCCGTCCACCGCTGGACGGGCCGCGTCTACGTCTTCGGGGTCGCGGTGGGATCCCTGGCCGCGTTCGTCATGGCGTTCTTCAACTCGGTCGCCTTCAACGGCTTCTTCGGCTTCGGCGGCCTCGCCCTGCTCTGGGCCTGGACCACCTGGCGCGGCTACCGCGCCGTCCGTGACCGCGACCTGCCGAGCCACCGCGCCTGGATGATCCGCAGCTTCGCCCTCACCTATGCCGCCGTCACCCTCCGGTCCTGGCTCGGCGTCCTCATCCTCCTCCAGACGCTCACCGCCCAGGGGCACGTCGACGGCCAGCACTTCTTCGACAACGCCTACGCCGCCGTCCCGTTCCTCTGCTGGCTGCCCAACCTGATAGTCGCCGAATTCCTCATCCGCCGCCGGGGCCTGCCCGCCTACCGTCTCACTCCGGCCGGTCCGCAGTCCTGAGCCGGAGGCGGCGGGAAGGCTCGCGGGAGGGTCGTCAAACCCCCTCCTGCGTAGCGGAGTTGCGGAACCCGCAGCGTCGCCGCCGCAGTCAGCCGATGCGGGTGGGGGTGTCGAGGAGGGGGTGGCCGGTGGTGGTGAGGAGGGTGGTGAGGTCGGTGGGGGTGAGGGTGTGGGGCGCGCGGAGGTAGAGCTCGTCGACGGTGGTGCCGGGGAGGGGGTGGGGCTGGCGGGAGAGGATGGCGACGTGCTGGTCGGCCAGGGCGGTGTGGACGCGGGCCAGGCCGTCGGGGGTGCTGCGGGCGGCGGTGCGGACGCGCCACAGGGTGGTCGGGGGCGCGGGGGAGTGGGGGTGGTGGCGCTGGGACCACCAGGTGTGGAAGAGGGCGGTGGCGAGGAGGGCGAGGGCGGCGGCGGCGAGGACCACCGGGCCGTCGGGGCCGCGGACGACGATCTTGGCGACCAGGTCGGCCGCGGTGACCGAGACGAAGACGGCGGCGAGTTCGACGCTGTCGCGGCGCCAGCGGTGGGTGCCGGCGCCGCGTCGTCGGGCCCGGGGGAGGGTGGGCGTCGGCTGCGTGGTCGGGTGCTCCGTGTGCTCCGTCTGCTCCATGACAGCACCCTGCCCGACGGGTGTTTCCTGTCCACGAACCCGCCGTGACCTGGTGGTTAAGGTCGCCGGGCCCGCGTTACGGTTGCAGGTCCGCGGCCGCCGCCTTGACCTCGGCGAGCAGGAGTTCCAGGTCGGCCTCGGTGGTGGCGGCGTTGAGCAGGCAGGCCCGGAGCATCTCGCGGTCGCCGAGACGGGCTCCGGTGACGAAGACCCGGCCGCGCCGCTGGACGGCGGCGGGGAGTTCGCGGTTGAGGGCGTCGACGGCGGCCTCGTCGTGCCCGGGGGTGCGGTGGCGGAAGGCGACGATGGAGGTCTGTACCTCGGCCAGCAGCTCCAACTCCCCGTCGGCCTCGATCAGTTCGCCGAGGCGGCGGGCGAGGGTGGTGCAGCGGGCGATGTCCCGGGCGATGCCGTCGCGGCCCTTGTGGGCGATGGTGGCCCAGACCTTGAGTGCGCGGAACGGGCGGGTCTGCTCGGTGCCGTACTCGGAGAACCAGCCGAGCGCGCCGGCCGCCTCGTCGCGCAGGTAGGAGGGGACGAGGCTGAAGGTGGCGCGCAGTTCCTCGGTGTCGCGCACCAGCGCGCAGCCGCAGTCGACGGGCACGCCCAGCCACTTGTGCGGGTCGAGGGCGAGGGAGTCGGCGCGCTCCAGGCCGGCGTAGCGGTAAGCGATGGCCGGGTCGAGCCTGCCGAAGGCCCCGTACGCGCCGTCGACGTGCAGCCACAGGCGCTGTTCGGCGCAGAGGTCGGCGATCGGGCCGAAGTCGTCGACGGCTCCGGTGCCGACGGTGCCGGCCGAGGCGACGACCAGGAAGGGCAGCAGTCCGGCGGCCCGGTCGCGTTCGACGGCGGCCCGCAGTTCGGCGGGGTCGAGGCGGCCGTCCGGCCCGGTGGCGACGGTGCGCAGGTGCCGGCTGCCGAGGCCGAGGAGTTCGGCGGCCTTGCGGACGCAGGAGTGGGTCTCGCCGGTGACGTAGCCGACCAGTGGCGGCAGGCCGGCCAGGCCGTCCTCGCGGATGTCCCAGCCGGCCCGGCGGGCGGCGCGGTTGCGGGCGGCGGCCAGGCACACGATGGTCGCCATCGAGGTGCCGGAGGTGAGCAGGCCGCCGCCGGCCGGGTGCGGGAAGCCGACGAGTTCGGCGATCCAGCGGACCACGGCGCGTTCCAGGTGGACGTCGGCGTGGTCGCCGCCGGCCGAGCTGGGGTTCATGGCGGAGGCGGCGAGGGTGGCGAGGACTCCGGCGGGGGCGGGGGCGGAGTTGACCCAGCCGAAGAAGCGGGGGTGGCCGTTGCCCATCGGGTGGGGGAGGACGTCCTGCCCGATGGCGGTGAGGAGGTCGGCGAGCGGGCGGCCGTCGGCGGGCAGCGGGGCGTCGAGCAGGGCCCGGCGGGCGGTGTCGTCCATCGGCTGCCAGACCGGGCGCCCGGGCAGTTCGGCGAGGTAGTCGGAGACGAGGTCGGCGGCGGTGTGCGCGGCGGCGCGGAAGTCCTCGGTGGTCATGATGGCGGCTCTCCAGGGGCGGGGGAGGCGCGGCGTCCTCGGCGCACCCTGATCGTTCGGTCCGGTCGGCCGATCCTACGGAAGGGGGGGCGGCGGCGGGGCGCGGGGCGGCCGGCGCCGGTGCGGGGGGGGGGGGGGGCTCGGCGGGGGGGGCGCGGGG
>NZ_JBHWIJ010000194.1:3956-12356 GCF_042732255.1 Kitasatospora sp. NPDC059803
GAGTCTCGCGGGCCTCCTGGGGGGCGGGGGGGGGCCGCGGGGGCGCGCGGTCCTCTGTCGGGCGGCGGGGGTGGCGCGCGCCGCCGGGGCCGCGGGGCGGGGGCGGCCCCCCCGCCCCCTCCAGGTGAGACGGGGCGGTCGGTCCCGGTGGGACGGCGGGGTCAGTCGAGCGAGCCGGACAGGCCGCTGGCGGAGCGGCAGTAGCCCTGCATCTCCTTGTTGGTGATCTTGGCGCAGAGCCGGCCGGCCGCGCCGTCGTCCGTGTAGTTCACCGTGTAGTAGCTGACCAGGCCCTCGGCGCAGGCCTTGCGCTGCCAGCCGTCGGCGGCGGTGCCGCACTGCTGGGCGGCCCAGTCCTCGCGGTCGAGGTTGTACTTCATCGTCCGCGAGCCGACGCCGCGGCTGCAGTCGGTCGCCCCGCCGCTGGCCTTGCCGCTGAGGCACCACTTGAGGGCGTCGGCGTAGACCTCGGGGTGGTTCGGGTAGTCGTGCGAGGAGAGGTAGAAGGTCGGGGCGTAGAAGAAGCACGCGGACTGGAACAGGGCCGGCTGGTCCTTGCACGGGTACAGCGGGTCCTGGGCGAGCTTGTCGGCGGGCAGGTTCGCCTTGGCCTTCTCGTCCTCCTCGTCCGGGCCGAAGAGCTGCATGAACAGCCCTTCGGAACAGCGGATCTTGTTCTGGTCGCTGGGGAACTTGTTGCACAGCTCGCGCGCCTTGGGGACGTCCTGCTTGGCGACGAACATGGTGCCGTGGCCGACGCCGTGGATGCACGGGCCGGTGTTCTTGGGCGCGCAGAGCTTGAGCAGGTCCACCTCGGGCTGGGCGGAGGCGTTGAGCATCTCCTCGACCGCGCCGTGCAGGTAGCCGGCCGCGCAGGTCTCGTGCGGGAAGGAGATGACCTTCTGGAAGTCGGCGTTGAAGCGCTTGACCGCCGAGTGGCCGAGCTCGTGCGCGATCGGGTGGCAGAAGCGCACGGTGTACGGCTTCTCCTTGGTGATCTTGTCGAGGTCGGCGAGCGCGACGCCGGGGTCGGTGGCGTCCATCTCGGCCATCAGCTTGTTGCGCAGCGTCGAGCGGGCACACCGCGGGGGGGCGGGGGGGGGGGGGGCGCGCGGGCGCGCGGGCGCCACCGGGGGGGGGGGGGCGCGGGCGCCCGGGGGGGGGGCGGGGGCCGTCGCCGCGACGCCGGGCGCGGGCGACCAGTCGGTGACGGCCACCGACCCGAGGCCCAGGACGCCCAGGAGCAGGGCGGTGAGAATCGCGAATACCCGCGGTTGCATGAGGTGATCCCCCGGCGGATCGAGGTGGACGGTTCGCTCCCATCCTGACGGCACGCCGGCGGGAGTCCGCGTTTTCGCCCGCCATTCGGGAGGTGTCGGCGACGCTACCGCACCGTCCGACGCCCGGGCGCGGCGGGTTGGTTCCGGATGATCACCCGGGATCCGTCACCCGGATCAATCACCCGAACGGCGCAGCGGCCCGCCGTCGCAGCCGCCGCGCCGCCCGGGGTGGCGGCCGTCAGATGTCCAGCGTCACCTGGTAGTCCGTCAGCCAGGTGTGCAGTTCGAGCGCGAGGTCGACGGCCAGCCGGACGGACTGCGGGTCGGTGTCCGGGTCGAGCGCGTCGGCGAGGCGCCGCCGGTCGAGCAGGGCGAGCGCCGGGGACTTCTGCTCGGCGGTGAGCCGGGCGAGCTCGGCCCGCAGCAGCGCCGGGTAGTGCGGGTCCTCGGTGACCGGGTACGGGCTCTTCACCCGGTCGGCGACGGCGTCCGGCAGCACGTCCCGGACGGCGGCGCGCAGCAGGCTCTTCTCCCGGCCGTCGAAGTGCTTCATCGCCCACGGCGTGTTGAAGACGTACTGGACCAGCCGGTGGTCGCAGAACGGCACCCGCACCTCCAGGCCGTTGGCCATGCTCATCCGGTCCTTGCGGTCGAGCAGGATGCAGACGAAGCGGGTCAGGTGGAGGTACGAGATCTCGCGCATCCGCCGTTCCAGCGGATCGGCGTCCGGCAGGTGCGGGACTTCGGCGAGTGCCTCGCGGTAGCGGGCCTTCCGGTAGCCGGCCAGGTCGAGTTCGGCGAGCAGGCCGGCGTCGAGCAGGTGTTCGCGCGGGCCGGCGCCCTGGCCGCCGAGGCCGGTCAGCGAGACCGCCCAGGGGAAGTCGTCGGCGGCGACGGCCTTCGGGTCGTGGAACCAGCGGTAGCCGCCGAACAGCTCGTCCGCGGACTCGCCCGACAGGGCGACGGTGGACTGGCGGCGCACGCCCTGGAAGAGCAGCAGCAGCGAGATGTCCATGTCGCCGAAGCCGCCGGGCAGGTCGCGGGCGCGCAGGACGGCGTCCCGCTGGGCGAGGTCGGTGAGCGCGGCGGCGTCCAGCTCGATCACGTTGTGGTCGGCGCCGACGTGCTCGGCCAGCATCCGGGCGTACGGGCCGTCCAGGGTCGGCCGGACCTCGCTGGCGTGGAAGTTCTCGCTCTGGCCGGCGAAGTCGACGGCGAAGGAGCGCACCGGGCCGGCGCCCTCGGCCCGCAGGACCCGGGCGGCGAGGGCGGTGACGGCGCTGGAGTCCAGGCCGCCGGAGAGCAGCGAGCAGAGCGGGACGTCCGAATCGAGCTGGCGGTGGACGATGTCGTCCAGCAGGGCCCGGACGGTGGCGACGGTGGCCTCCAGGGTGTCGGTGTGCTCGCGCGCCTCCAGCGCCCAGTAGCGGCGCACCGACACGCCCTCGCGGCGGACCCGGACGACGTGCCCGGGCCGGACCTCGACGATGCCCCGGTAGGGGGTGATGCCCGGGGTGCGGGTGAAGGCGAGCAGTTCGCGCAGCCCGTCCAGGTCGACCACCGGGTGGACCGAGGGGTGGGCCAGGATGGCCTTCACCTCGGAGCCGAAGACCACGCCGTCGGGGGTCGGGTGGTAGTGCAGCGGCTTGACGCCCATCCGGTCGCGGACCAGCAGCAGTTCCTCGCTGCGGGCGTCCCAGATCGCGAAGGCGAACATCCCGTTGAGGCGTTCGGCCAGGCCCTCGCCCCACTCCAGGTAGGCGTGCAGCACGACCTCGGTGTCGCTGCGGGTGCGGAAGCGGTGTCCGGCCGCCTTCAGTTCGGCGCGCAGCTCGCGGTGGTTGTAGACCTCGCCGCTGTAGGTGAGCGCGGCCAGCAGCCGGCCGTCGTGCTCGACGGTCATCGGCTGGACGCCGCCCTCCAGGTCGATCACCGCGAGGCGGCGGTGGCCGAGGCCGGCGTGTCGCTCCAGGTGGACGCCGCCGGCGTCCGGGCCGCGGCAGATCTGGGTGGCCGTCATGGCGTCGAGGACGGCCCGTTCGGCGGTGAGGTCACGATTGAAGGCGACCCATCCGGTGATCCCGCACATCAGCAAGCCTCCGGTTCTTCCGCTACGTATGCGGAAAATGACGCTACGTGTCGGAGGGGTGTGGCTACAAGGGTGCGTCGGGAAGGGGTCGGGAGGGGCTGGGGATGACCATGTGACTGGTTGGTTGAGCTGAAAGTCGTAAAGTCTGCCCGAATTCGGGCAAGATTCTTGGCCCCGGCGGGCGGCGCGGCCTAGGCTCCTCACTCGTGCCGAGCTCACCCCACCCTCACGACGACCTCCTCGCCCACCTCACCCGGACCAGCCCGCTCGGGCCCCGGGAGGCGGCGCGGGTCGTGGCGGAGGTGCTGGCGTACTTCTCCGAGAGCACCGAGGAGTATGTCCGCCGCCGCCACGGCGAGCTCCAGGCACGCGGACTGACCAACGAACGGATCTTCACCCGGCTCGCCGAGGAACTCCCCGCCCGCCGGGTCGCGGCACCCGAGCTCTCGGCCCGCCAGCTGCGCCGGATCGTCTACGGCTGAGCGCTGCCGGGGCGGGGCACTGACGCATCCACGGCGCCGGCGCATTCACGGCACTTACGGCACTTGCAGCATTTACGGCATTCACGGCATTCACGGCATTCACGAAGAGGAGACCACGCATGTGCGGAATCGTGGCCTACATCGGCCCCAAGGACGCGACCCCCTTCCTGCTGGAGGGCCTGGCCCGGCTGGAGTACCGCGGCTACGACTCGGCCGGCGTGGCCGTCACCGGGCGCACCGGCGGGCTCAAGGTCCGCAAGGTCAAGGGCCGGGTCGCCGACCTGGCCGCCGCGGTCCCGGCCCGGTTCAAGGGCGGCACCGGCATCGGTCACACCCGCTGGGCGACCCACGGCGTGCCCAGTGACGCCAACGCCCACCCGCACCTGGACGGCGCCGAGCGGATCGCCGTCGTCCACAACGGCATCATCGAGAACGCCGACGAACTGCGCGCCAAGCTCACCGCCGACGGCGTCGTGTTCCGCTCCGAGACCGACAGCGAGGTGCTCTCCCACCTGATCGCCGCGCACGTCGGCGAGGGCGTCGAGCTGGAGGACGCGGTGCGCGCCGCCCTCGGCCGGGTGGTCGGCACCTACGGCATCGCGGTGCTCGACGCCGAGCAGCCGGACCGGATCGTGGCCGCCCGCAACGGCAGCCCGATAGTGCTCGGCCTCGGTGAGAAGGAGATGTTCGTCGCCTCCGACGTGTCCGCCCTCGTCCGCTACACCCGCCAGGTCGTCCACCTGGAGGACGGCGAGCTGGCCACCGTCCGCGCCGACGGCTTCCGCACCTTCACCACCGACGCCCGCACCACCCACCACCAGCCGTCCACCGTGGACTGGGAGATCGACTCCTACGACACCGGCGGCTACGAGCACTTCCTGCTCAAGGAGATCCACGAGCAGCCCGGCTCGGTCGAGCGCACGCTCAGCGGCCGGCTCGACGAGCGCTTCTCCACCGCGCACCTCGGCGGCCTCAACCTGGACGCCCGGGAGCTGCGCGAGATCCGCCGGGTGAAGATCCTCGGCTGCGGATCCGCCTACTACGCCGGCGAGATGGGCGCCCAGCTGATCGAGGAGCTCTCCCGCATCCCCGCGCACAGCGAAC
Source organism: Kitasatospora sp. NPDC059803 (assembly GCF_042732255.1). Lineage (NCBI taxonomy): Bacteria > Bacillati > Actinomycetota > Actinomycetes > Kitasatosporales > Streptomycetaceae > Kitasatospora > Kitasatospora sp. NPDC059803. The sequence continues at coordinate 8,912 of NZ_JBHWIJ010000194.1, forward strand.
CCGCCTCCGAGTTCCGCTACCGCAACCCGGTGATCGAGGCGGACACGCTCTACATCGCGGTCAGCCAGTCCGGCGAGACCTACGACACGCTGGCCGCCGTCCAGGAGATCAAGCGCAAGGGCGGCCGGGTGCTCGGCGTCGTCAACACCGTGGGCAGCGCCATCGCCCGCGAGTGCGACGGCGGCATCTACCTGCACGCCGGGCCGGAGATCTCGGTCGCCTCCACCAAGGCCTTCACCTCCACCGTGGTCGCCTTCGCGCTGCTCGCGCTGCACTTCGGCCGCATCCACGACCTCTCGCCCGCCGACGGCCGCCGGATCGTCGCGGCCCTGAAGGCGCTGCCGGACCAGATCCGCGAGGTGCTCGCGCAGACCGAGGCCATCGCCGAACTCGCCGCCGAGTACGCCGGATCGGCGGGCATGATGTTCATCGGCCGGGTCCGCGGCTACCCGGTCGCCCGGGAGGGCGCGCAGAAGCTCAAGGAGATCTCCTACGTGCACGCCGAGGCCTACCCGGCGAGCGAGCTGAAGCACGGTCCGCTGGCGCTGATCAGCCCCGAACTGCCCACCGTCGCACTCGTCCCGGACGACGAACTGCTCGACAAGAACCTCACCACCCTCGGTGAGATCAAGGCCCGCTCCGGCCGCGTGATCGCCATCGCGCACCGCCGCCCCGAGGACAAGCTCGCCGACCACTGCGTCCTCGTCCCCAAGAGCGAGCCCGAGCTCGACCCGCTGCTGCTCAACATTCCGCTCCAACTCCTCGCCTACCACGCCTCCGTGGCCCTCGGTCGCGACGTCGACAAGCCGCGCAACCTGGCGAAGAGCGTGACGGTGGAGTAGGGCGCTCCCGAAGAAGTGACGGCCTGGCGGGTGGGACGGCCTTCCTGCTGATCAACAGCTGAGCAGCTCAATAGCTCGGCAGATCAGGAGATCAGGAGATCAGGAGATCAGAAGGAAGGCGTCCCACTCCTCGGCGGCGTCGCCGGTGCCCGCCGAGGATGCCTGCGCGGCGGCTCGGGCATGGGTACGGGCATGGGCGTGCAGGGCGAGGGCCGCGCCTGCCGTCCCCTCCAGGAGGCTGGGCGGGTCGCAGGCGCCGAGTGCCGTGTCGAGCCGGCCCGCGACGGTGGCGGCGAGCGCGGGCAGGCAGGCGGTCAGTTCGGCGGAGCCGGAGTCCTCGGCCATCCGCTGGGCGATCCGCAGCAGGCCGCCGGTGCCGTGGCAGAGCCCGGGGCCCTGGAGGTTCCAGCCGGCGGGGTCGCGCAGCGTGTCGGTCAGCGCCGCGACGGCGGTGGTCCGCCAGTCGGAGCGGCCGCGGGCCGCGCCCGCCAGGAAGAGTGCGCGGGCCGCACCGGGGGTTCCGTAGCACCAGGCCGCCCGCGTCGGCTGGTCGGCCGGCAGCCGGCCGGCCTCCTCGTCCTCGACGCGCACGGTCATCGGCCAGGAACCGCCCATACCGGGCCGACCCCCAGCGGCGTCGCGGCCCGTGGGCGCCGGCTCGGTCGGGGCGGGCCCGGCCGGGTCGACCGGATCGACCGGGGCGCCCTGATCGACCGGGTCGAGCGGGCCGGGGATCCGCCGGGCGGCGAGCCAGCTCGCCAGCGCCTCGATCGCCTCGTCCTGTCCGGGCACCTGCACACCGCGCAGCCTGGCCAGTGCCAGGAGGGCGAGCGGGCCCGGGACTCCGTGTGCCAGGCCCAGGTTGAGGTGCCCCCGGGGGAACCCGGGATCCGCGCCGGGCAGTCCCGGTCCACCGGCGGTCCACCAGCGCGGCCGCACGCCGCCGGTGGGCTCGGCCAGCGCGACCAGCGCGGTGAGCAGGTCGGCCAGCGCCGGGCCGGCCGGCTCCAGCGCGAGCAGCAGCCGGCCCAGGCCCGCCGCGCCCGAGACGGTGTCGAAGGTGTGAGCGCGCAGGCCCGTGCCGGCGGCCAGATCGGCGCGCAGGTCGGCGACGCGCCCGGCCGCGGCCTGCCGGACCCGGGGCGTCAGCCCGTCGAGCAGCGTGCGGTACTCGCCGGGGCGCCGCGCCATGGTGCGGGCGGCGAAGGCGATCGCGGCGGCGCCGGAGAAGAGTCCGCCGCCCCGCATCGCCCCGGGGGCTTTCACGGCGGCCGCGAGGTGCCCGTGGGCGGCGCGGCGCAGCGCGGCGTCGTCCTCGCGGTCGGCCAGTACGGCGAGCGCGAGCGCGGCGCCGCTGCGGCCGGCCCCGAGCGCGTGCGCCGCTGCGGGCGGCGCGGACGCCGAGGGCGTTGTGGCGTCGGCGGCCGGTTCTTCGAGCGCACCGGGCCTGCTGAGCAACTCGGCCACCGCGCGGATCGGATCCGTCGTGTTCATCGCGCCTCCCGCGGGCTGGAGCGGCGGGCCCGGTGGGCCTCGACGGCGCCCCTGGCCAGTGCGTAGGCGCGGCGTTCGGCCTCGCGGTCGATCCCGATCAGCCGGTTGTGGCCCATGTGCAGCAGCGAGGCCAGCACCGGGTCGGCCGACGACGTCTCCACCCGGCTCGCGTACCGCGCGAGTGCGACGGCCCGCTGCCGCCAGGCGTCGGCCAGCGCGGGGTCGGCGGGCAGCAGGCCGCCCGCCGGGACGGTCGGCCCGTCGGGGCCGATCGCCCGCAACGCGGCGGCACGCTGGGCCCGGAACGCCTGGTGGTGGCGCTCCGACTTCGGATACACCCCCGCCAGCCAGGCCCCGACCGAGGGCACGCCGGGGCCGGCCGGTGGTACGGCCTGCCGGCCGGCGGAGAGGCTGGTGGGCAGGTCGGCGGGCAGGTCGGTGCGGCCCTCGGGCCCGCCGTCAGGAACGCGGTCTTCCGCCGACTGCCCCGCCAGCTGCCCCGCCGACTGCCCCGCGCGGCCGGCCAGGAAGGCCTGCGCGGTGCCGGCGAGGTTCACGGCGGCGAGCAGGTCCCGGGAGAGCGAGCGCTCCGTCCGGGCCAGTCGCAGTGCCGCCAGCGCGACCAGGCTGTCGGCCTGGAAGACCCGCTCGGCGTCGGCGAGCACCTCGGCGCCGCCGTAGCGGTCGGTCTCCGGCGCGTAGCCCTCCAGGCGCAGGTCGGCGGCGAGCCCGGCCCGGTGCAGCTCCCGTACCCAGTCGTGCACGGTGGGCAGCAGTTGGGCGGCGAGGACCGGCGGCGCACCGTGGAAACGCAGTCGCAGGTGCGGCGCGGAGTCCTGGTAGCGGACGAAGAACCAGCGGTCCACGTCGGCGGGCAGGGCGTCGAGCAGCCGGGGCAGGTGCTCGACCAGAATCTCCTCCTGGCGTGCCTCGGTGGCCGCCAGCCGGGCGAACAGCCAGGATCCGCCGGGGAGTTCGACGGTCCGGTCGCGTCGGGCGGGCAGTGGGCGGCGCGGTGGGGGGGGGGGGGGCGCGCCCAGGGGCGGGGGGGGCGCCCCCCCCCGCCCCCCGCCGCCCCCGCCCCCCACCGCCCCCCCGCCCCCCCCCCC
>NZ_JBHWIJ010000194.1:12365-16536 GCF_042732255.1 Kitasatospora sp. NPDC059803
GGCGCGGGGGGGGGGCGGGGGGCGCGGCGCCCCCCCCCCCCCCCCCCCCGGCCCGGTCGTGCTGCGGCGCAGCGGGACCACCAGTTCGGCGGTCCGCGCACCATCCGGTCCGCACAGCCAGCCGCCGTCGCCGGCCGGGTTGGGCTCCTCCTGGAGCACGGTGGGTTCGGCGGACCGCGCCTGGCTGTGCAACAGCCGCCGGTGCCACGGGAGGTCGAGGTAAAGGCTGATCCGCTGGTCGCCGCTGATCAGGCGGACGGCGGCCGGCACTCCCCACCGTCGGCGCCAGCGGGCCAGGCCCTCGTCCCACTGCTCGAACGGGGCGGAGGCCGCCGGGACGGGCGCGGTCAGCCGCCAGGTGGCCGGGGCCAGTACCACCCGGCCCCGGCGGACCCGCGGCAGCACGGGCGCGCTGCTCGCCGCCCCCCAGTCCCAGGGCTGCCAGGGCCGTTGCCCGGTCAGCGTCACCTCCTGGAGGAAACGGGCCGCGTTGGGCGCACCGCTGCGCAGGTTGAGCACGTGATGGGTGGCGACGCGGACCTCCCGGCCGAGACGGCGGGAGTACACCGCGAGCCGGTCGGGGTCGGCCAGCACGACCAGGTCGTCCAGCGGCAGTACGGAGGGGCCGCCCGGGTCGGCGAAGGCGCTGACCACCACCCGGTGGTCGAGCCAGCGCGGGGTCAGGGCGATGTTGGCATGGCGTGCGCGGTACGGGGTGAACTCCAGGTGCGCTTCGAGTGCGCCGTCGTCGCCGGATCCGGTGGGCCCGGTGGGCCCGGTGGGCCCGGCGGACCGCACGGACCCGGCGGCCTCGGCCAGCAGCGCCCCGCCGGCCGCGGCGGGGTCACCCGCCGACCGGCCCGGGTCGGTCCCGGTGTCGGCAGCCGGGTCGGGGTCGCTGCCCGCGCCCGCGAGCAGGGTGGCGAAGCGGCCGAAGCTGGCTCCGGCGCGGTCGCTGCCGGCGACGGGGGAGAGCACGAGCCGGAAGTCCCCGGCGTCCAGCGCCTCCAGGGAGTCCGCCGCGAGTTCGGCGTACAGCTCCAGGGAGGCGGGCGGGGTGTCGGCGGCGCCGCCCGCCTCGTCGCGCGGCGGGGTCAGCCGGGCCAGCAGGTCGTCGTCCAGGAGTACTTCGGGCAGTGTGCCGTCCGGCGCCCGGTCGGCGAGGGCGCCCGCCGCCAGTTCGGCCAGCAACCGGTCGCGGGCCGCGTCGGCGTCGGTGCGGGCCCGGGCGGGCTGGGGGTTGGCCGTGCCGCGGGGGCCGGCCGGGCGCCGGTAGCCGGCCGGCGGCCCCAGGCCGGTGTCGGGGTCGAGCAGTTCGGCCAGCGGGACGGGGCTGTCCGTGCCGTACCGCTCGACGAACTCCGCGTGGTACGCGCGCAGGTGTTCGGGCGCGGGGGTCTGCGGCGACAGGCGCCAGAGGAGCGCGGCGGTCCGCTCCAGTTCGGTGCGGACCTGGTCCGGCAGGACCACCTCGGCGTCCAGGGCGAGATCCGCGTGGAGCGGGCGGTCGGCCGGGGCGAGCCGGGTCATCCGGGCCCGGAGCTCGCGCAGCAGGTCGGTGGCCTGTCCGTGGGGTAGGGCGGCCGCCTGCGCCAACGCGGTGCGGACGGCCGTCAGTTCGGGGTGCGCCGGGTGGTCGGCGGGGATCCGGTCGAGCACATGGCCGAGCAGGTCGGTGCTGTCCGGCGGAGGCGTCAGGTCGGTGAGCAGGAACCCCTGGCCGACCAGCGAGCGGACCAGGGCCGCCACGGCCTCGGCCGGGGCCGTGGGGAAGTCGGCGGCCAGCGCGGCCAGCAGGTCGTCGTACCGGACCGGCTCGGCGGCGGTCCGGATCGCGGCCCGGACGACGGCGGTGGCCCGTACGGTCCGTTCGGCGACCGGCTCCGCCTCGGTGCCGGCACTGGCACCGGGACCGGCGGCGGGTCGACGTTCGGGCAGGTACGGCAGCACCAGGCGGCCGCCGCGCAGCCGGGCCTGCTGGTCCACGGCCAGTCGCAGGCCGGGCAGCACCGCCGGGTCGGTCCGCAGCCGGTCGAGCAGCGGGAGCAGCCAGCCCAGGTCGGGCCGCAGGGCGCGGCGGTCGGCCCCGCCCCAGCGGACCTTGGCCGCCGCGCCGAAGCGCGCCGGCACCACCGCGGCCATCAGCCCGAACGGCGTCGGCCGGGTGGCCATCCGCAGCCGGTAGCGGCTGACCGCCTCGGCCGCCCGGCGCAGCGCGGCCGGGCGGGGCACGGCGCCTGCGGCGACCTGGTCGAGCAGGTCGGCCAGGGAGGGGCTGGAGAGCTCGATCGCCTCGCGCAGGGCCGGGTCGGCGGCGGCTTCGGCGAGGTGTGCCAGGAGCGCGGTGTCGGCGGACCCCGACGCGGGGTGCGCGGGGTCGGCCGGGACGGCGTGACGGTGCGAGCGCGGCAGCGCGGGTGTCCGCAGCAGGACCGGGCCGGTCGCGGTGAAGAGTCCGTCCTGGGGCGCTCCGTGCGTCTCGACCACTGTGCTCCTCGTGCCTCGGTGCCTCGTGCCACACGCCTCGTGCCGATGCCGCCGCGCGGTTCGCACTCCTGACGGTGGGTCGGGTCGTGTCTACCCCGGCGATCGAAAACTGTCCACCATCGATCGAACTGTTTCGATTTTTGGCTGAGTTAATCCATTCATCCGTGCAGAACCATTGCTGGGTCCATGCAGGAGTGCCTAACGTCCGCTGCAGTCCGCTGCGGTCAACCGTGGCACTGACGAAGGGAGGCCCTCATGGCCGACGACATGCTGGAGCTGTTCGACCTTGACGTGCAGGACCTGGTCTCGACCGAGCTCGGCGAGCAGGAGGAGTCCGCGTTCAGCATCTCCTGTGAGGGGTCCTGCACCCGTCCGTGGTGCATCTAGTCCGGTAGCAGTACCGGCACTACGGGGCGCGGTTGCCCGGACCAGACGGTCCGGGCGACCGCGCCCTCGTGCGTCCGGGCCCCGCCCGGTCTCAGCCCGGCTCAGCCGCCGGCGGCCAGCGGTCCGTGACCCGGCACCGCCCGACCGTCGTCCGCCACCGGTGCGGGCAGCGGCCCCCGGGCCAGCCGCAGCAGCTCCTGCGGGGTCAGTTCGGCCAGCCGGGCGCGGCCCAGTCGCAGCACCTCCGTGGCCGTGTCCAGCAGTTCCGCCGGTGTCGCCGGGCGCTCCGGCAGCCCGGCCGCCCAGTCGCCGCCGGCCAGCCACTCGCCGACGGCGCCGCGCAGCTGCCCCGTGCCCGCCTCCCGGATCGTGAACGAGAGGTGCACCGACAGGCCCTGGTGGCCCGTCGCGGTGTGCGGCGCCCCGCGCGGCACGTACAGCACCTCGCCCGGCCCGAGCACCGAGTTGAGCGCCACCGCGCCGGGTTCGGGGGCCAGCCCCGGGCGCCAGCGCCCGTCGGCGGGAGCCTCGTGGACCGTCCACTCCTTCTTCCCCGCGAGCTGGACGACCAGCACGTCCGCGTCGTCCCGGTGCACGTCCAGCCCGCGCCGGCCGGCACCCGTCGCGAAGCAGAACGCCTCGGTCCGGCGGCCCAGTTCGACCGCGATGTCGGTGGCCAGCGCGCGCACCGGCGCGTGCCACTGGTCCAGCTGCGGCAGCAGCAGCGTGGCGCCCTCGGCCAGCAGGGCGGCGATCCGGTCAGGATCGGCGAAGCCCTCCTCCCGGCGTCCGGCGACCACCCGGGCCGTGCAGAACTCCGCGGGCGGGACGACCTCACCCGCCCGGACCATCTCGACGTAGGGCACCCGCAGCAGTCCGCCGCGCAGCGTCTCGTCCAACTCGCCCGGCCGGGGCAGCCCAGCCGGCCAGCCCGCGGTGCGGAACACCTGCGGCCGGCGCTCCTCCAGCGCCTTGGCGAACGTCGCCGCGTCGCCCACCAATTCGGTCAGAACTCGTCCCATCGTCCATCCCTCCGTCCAGCGGCCCACCACCGGTCGACCGTCGCATAACCTACGGATGAACATCTGAGTCCGGTTCAGCGAGAATCCGCCAACCAGCCCGGGATCGGCCAGCTTCGCGCCGCGGGGCGGCAATCGCGATGCGCCGTGGCGGCCCGCCCCGGGCGGACGGGCCGAGGGGTGAAGCGGGCGGGCGGGGCCGACACCGTCCCCCGGTCGGCGCGTCCCGACCCCCAGGTCGGGCGGCCGACGGCGGCGGCCGGGGCCCGTTGCCGCGG
>NZ_JBHWIJ010000195.1:0-16290 GCF_042732255.1 Kitasatospora sp. NPDC059803
ACGCGCTCACCGGCTCACCCGAGCCCAAGCCCCCCACGGCCGCGCCCCCCGCCGCCGGCGCCCCCGCCACCCCCCGGCCGCAGGCCCCCGCACCCGCACCGCCCGCGCCCGCCGACCCGGCGCCCAGCAGCGCCGCGACCGCCCCAGCACCGTCCGAGCCGAGCCCGAACCCGACTCCGAGCGCGACGCCGGTCACCCGGTCGACGCCTGCCCCGACAGCCGCCCCGGCAGCCGCCCAGACCACGACGAAGGCCGCGTCGCCGGTCACGCCGAGCTCGACGACGCCCAAGCGGACCCCCACGCCGCCGGCCCCGGCCGTCCCCGTCGTGCCGACGCCCAGCGTGCCGCCGCTGCCCACGCCCGAGCCGCCGGTCGTCCCCGTCGTCCCCACGCCCACCGTGCCGCCGCTGCCCACCCCGACGGTCACCCCGCCCTCGCCGCCCGCGCCCGCCGACTTCTGGGCCGACTCACTGCCCGTGGTCAAGCCCGGCAACAACCGGGTGCCGCCGCCCGGCCCCAGCATCCGGCAGAAGGGCAGCGACTGGTTCTGGCAGCACGACAGCGCCTGGATCGGCGGCGAACGCCACGGGCACGCCATCACCGTGCGCGCCCCGGCGACCACCCTGATCGACCTCAACCGCAGCTGCACGTCCTTCGACGCGGTCGCCGGGGTCGACGACGCCACGCTCTCGCCGGGCGGCGTGGTCTTCTCCGTCCAGGGCGGCGACGGCAGCACCCTGTGGCGCTCCTCCCCGCTCGCCGCTGGGGACGACGCGGCACCGGTGCACGTGCCGCTGGCCGGGCAGAAGTCGATCCGGCTGGTGGTCACCCCGGTGCACGGGATCTGGTCGGCGCTCAACGTGGCGGACTGGGCCGAGGCCCGCTTCAGGTGTTCCTGAAACGGGCCTCGGCGGGGGCTGTGCGGGGTGGGGCTGTGCGGGGTCAGATCGCGCAGGAGCCGTCCGCGCAGGCCTCCCCCGCCGGGGCGACCTGCACCGGCGCCGGGCGGGTCTCGCCGATCTCGGCGGCGACCTGCTCCAGCACCTTGCGGAAGGTCTCTTCGTCCTGGCCGCCCTGCACCGCCCACTTGCCCTCGAACACGAAGGTCGGCACGGCGGTGATGCCCAGCTCCCGGGCCTCGGCCAGCTGCGCGCTCACCTCGGTGGCGCCCTCGTCGCCCGCCAGGTAGGCGGTGACCCGCGCCCGGTCCAGGCCGGCCGCCACCGCGACGTCGGTCAGCGCGGCGCGGTCGCCGACGTCGACGCCGTCGGTGAAGTGCGCCTTCAGCAGCTCCTCCTTCAGCCGCCCCTGGACGGCCGCGCCGTACTCGGTCTCGGCGAGGTGCAGGAGGCGGTGGCCCAGGAAGGTGTTGGCGTGCAGCGCGGCGTCGAAGTCGTACGTGATGCCCTCGGCGCGGCCCAGCTCGGCCACCCGCGCGTCCATCGCCACCGACTGCGGGCCGTAGCGCTCGGCCAGCCACGCGCGGTGCGGGCTCGCCGTCGCCGGCGCGTCCGGGACCAGCTGGTACGGCCGGTAGACCACCTCGACGCCCTCCTTGCCGGCGAAGCCCTCCAGGGCCTGCTCGAAGCGGCGCTTACCGATGTAGCACCACGGGCAGGCGATGTCGGACCAGATCTCGACCTTCATGAGGGGACTCCAGGGGTGGGGCGGGGACGGGTGTCGGGATAGGTGAACGATGAACCATCTCGGTACATTCCCGGCACCCCGGTCAGCCTCCCTGGTCAGCGCCCCGAGCCGGGCTGGTCAGCGCACCGGCCCCGCCCCGGGTCAGCCCTCCGCAGGCGCCGGGACCACCAGCACCGGGCAGGCCGCGTGGTGCACCGCCGCCGAACTCACCGAACCCAGCAGCAGCCGCGCGAACCCCCCGTTCCCCCGCGTGCCGAGCACCAGCGTGTGCTGCCGGGTCGAGGCCTCCAGCAGCACCTCGATCACGTTCCCCAGCACCACGTGCAGCGACATCTCCCCCGCGTACGGCCGGGAACGCTGCCCCTGCACGGCCACCACCGCCCGGCGCAGCCCGTCCGCCATGCTCTCCACCAACGTCTCGACGCTCTCCTGCACCAGCTCCGCCATCCCCGGCGGATAGCCGGCCGGCGCCGGGTTCACCACGGCCAGCACGTACAGCGGCAGCCCGAACAGCTCCGCCTCGGTCATCGCCCGGTCCAACGCCCACAGCGACCCGTCCGACCCGTCGCACGCGGCCAGCACCCCCGGCGGGCGCCCCGTCGGCGGCCGCCCCAGCACCGACAGCACGACGGGAACGGACTGCTCCGGGCTCACGCTGGCCACCACGGCTCTCCTCACCGACGGACTCGTTGCCCGCCATCATCACCTGCCCCGGCTCCCGGACCCCGCCGCCCGGCCGGGCGCGGCGGGCGCGGCGCGGGGGCGTGGGGCGCGCGGCGCGCCCGGCCGGGTCAGGAGGGACGGACGGGGCTGAGGGCCGGGGGTTGGGCCAGGGGAAGGCCGGTCCAGCAGGCTCCGTGGCGGCGGGCGCGGATGCGGCGGAGCCAGAGTTCGGTGGAGACCAGGTCGGCGAGGCCCGCCAGGGCGGCCGGGGAGAGGGGGGTGGCGGGGTCGGCGAGGCCGGCGCGGACGGCGGGGAGGTCGATGAGGCCGGCTTCGGCGAGGAGGGGTGCGTCGAAGAGTTCGGCGAGGCCGTCGGCGGCGAGGCGCAGGCCGGCCCGGGCGGGGGCGGTGCGGTCGGGGCGGGGGCCGCGGCCCCAGTCGGGGGGCAGGTCGGTGCGACCGGCGCCGGTGAGGACGGCGTGCAGGAGGGCGTGCCGGGCACCGGGCTGGAGGCGGACGTCGTCGGGGAGCAGGCGGGCGGCGCGGACCACCTGGTTGTCGAGGAACGGCGCGTGCAGCCGCTGGCCGGGCTGTTCGGCGGCGTGGACGAGGGTGCGGTAGGAGCGCGCGTGCCGGTAGAGGGCGTGCCGGGCGCGGTGTGCGCCCGGGCGTTCGTCGGGCGCCGGTCTGCGCGCCGCCAGTCGCAGCCGGAGGGCGACGGAGGAGAGCGCCTCGTCGGACAGCCAGCGGGCGGCCGGGCCGGGGACGCACCAGGCGAGGTCGCCGGCCGAACGGTCGCCCGCCGTGCGGCCGTTGCCCGGAAGATGGCGGGCCGTCAGCTTGGCGGCGGCGTCGTCCAGCGCCTCGGCGTACCGGACCCGGGAGAGCCGGTGGGCGGCCCGGACCACGGTGAGCGGGGTGCGCAGCGCGCCGGCCAGGACGCCGACGACGGCCCGGTCGGCACCGGCCAGCGCGGCGACCGGGGGCAGCAGTTCGCGCGGGCGGCCGGCCCGGATGAGGTCGGCGAGCCGGGCCGGGTGACCGTCGAGGACCTGGCGGGCGCCGTAGCCGGTGAGGTGGTCGGTGCCGCCGACGTCGAAGCGGGCCTCGGCGCGGGCGGCGGCGACGAGTTCGGGCCCGGGCTCGTCGGTGAGCCGGCCGGGCGGTGCGTCGGCGTGCAGTCCGGCGTACGGGAGGGTGTCGGGGCCGGGGTGGAGCACGGTGTGCCGCAGCCGGGGGGTGTCGGGGGCGAGCGCGAGGGTGGTCGGGGGTTCGGTCTCGCCGAGCGTGACGGCGGCCAACTGTTCCGGGGCGGAGGGCTCTTGGGCGGCGACGCGGGTCCAGGAGCCCTTGACCGCGCCGTTCCTGGCCCCGGCGCGGACGGCCGGCAGGCGCTCCGGGCCCGTGCTCGCGGGCACCGGCGGCAGCGGTACGGCGGCGGCGAGCAGGGCGACGGTGGCGGAGGCGGTGCCGTAGGAGAGGTCGACACCGAGCCGGGCGCGGCCGGCCGAACCCGGCACGGTGGCGGGCGCGGTGGTGCGGACCCGGGAGCGGACGGACTCCAGCAGCGCGCGGGTGAGTTCGCGGACGGCGGGCGCCTCGTCGCGCGGCTGCTCCCGGACGGCGGGGTCGTCGTAGGCGGAGAGGTAGGGGTGGCCGCCGCGGATGGCGAGCACGTGGCCGGGGGGCACCCGCTGGACGCCCAGGTACGGGGTGCCGGTGCCGAGCGCCTCGGGCGATTCGGGGCAGGCGAGCCGGGCGGCGAGGTGGCCGGTGTCCAGCGGGGCGCCGACCAGGTCGGCGAGCGGGAGGGCGGCGGTGGCGTACGCGGTGCCGCCGGCCCAGGGGGTGTGGAAGACCGGCTGGGCGCCGGCCAGGTCGGTGAGCAGCAGGGTGGAGCGGGTGCCGGTGCGCAGGACGGCGGTGTAGCTGCCGGGCCAGGCGGTGAGGTGGCGGACGGCGCCGCCGCGGGCGGCGGCGAGGCCGGCGGCGAGTTCCGCGTCGGTGGCGCCGCAGTGGCCGAGGACGGCGAGGCGCAGGGTGGCGGGGGTGTCCTCGACGGGGTCGGGGGCGGTGGGGCCGGTGGTGACCGTGGCGGGGGCGCCGGGGCGGAGGGTGGCGAGGCGGATCTCCTCGGGGCGCCAGTCCCCGACGGCCCAGAGCGGGTTGGGTCCGGTCCACAGGGGGCGCGCGGCGATCGGTGCGACCGTACCGAGTGCCTCGTGCGCCGGTGCGCCCGCCCGGGGCGCGCCCGTGCTCCAGCCCGTCAGCCACCGCATCGCGCCTCCACCGGACGAGGACCTGCACCCGTACGGCGCGTCCGCCGCCGGGCGGCTCCTCGCCGGTCCGCGGTGTGCCGTGACGGCGGCCCCGGGTACCGGCGCGCCGTCAGGAGACATCGTGCCACCGGTTGGCGCTCCCGTGGCCCGTGTTGCCGGTTCCGGTTCCGCCGGTGACCCCGGCGCGGGGTGGTTCCGGCCCCGGCGGCGATCCCGGTGCGGGCAGCGGGTGTTGACGTGTTCGCGTGGTCCGCAGGGCGGGCCGGGCCTTCCCCTCCCCGGCCCGTACCGCCCGCCGCGCCGCCTTTGACATGGGCATCGCGAGATGGCCGAAAGGCGTCGCCCAGCCCGGGAGGGCATCCGCATGCCCTCCCGGACTCAGCCACCACCCGCGGGGATTGAGGCGGCGGCGTCCCCCGGCCCGCCGGGTCCTCGACGGCGGGCCGACCCACGACCACCAGCGAATCGCCGACCAGCCGGTCGAGCCAGGGGGCACGGCCGGGCGCACGTGAACACAGGACCGGAGCACGACGCTCCGGCGCGCGGCACCCCCGGCCCGATCCGAGTGGTCCGGACCAACCCCGGCGAGGAGCCGGCGCCGCACCGCCGGGTGCACGATCCCGCCATCCGGAATGCGGCCTCTTAACCGTCGGAACGCGTCCGACTACTCTAGGTACAGCAGCTACGGCCCGGTGCCGCCCGGGCCCCGCGCACAAGGCCGCAGGAGGTGCCGCCGCCACCATGACCGTCAGCCCACGAGGACCGAACGAACGGCTCGGCACGCTCCTGACCCTCGCCCAGATCAGCAACGCCGGACTGGCCCGCCGGGTCAACGACCTGGGCGCCCAGCGCGGGCTGACCCTGCGGTACGACAAGACCTCGGTGGCCCGCTGGGTCAGCAAGGGCATGGTCCCGCAGGGGCCCGTCCCGCACCTGATCGCCACCGCGATCGGCGGCAAGCTCGGCCGCCCGGTGCCGCTGGAGGAGATCGGCCTCGGCGACACCGACCCGGCCCCCGAACTCGGCCTGGCCTTCCCGCGCGACGTCGCCGAGGCGGTCCGCTCCGCCACCGACCTGTGGCGGGTCGACCTCGACCTGCGCCGCGGCCCCGGCGGCGGCCGCTGGAGCGACAGCCTGGCCGGCACATTCTCGGTCGCCGCCTACGCGACGCCGGTGTCCCGCTGGCTGATCACCCCGGCGGACGGTTCGGTCGCCCGGGAGGCGCCGCGCGCGCCCAGCGAGGCGTCCTCCTACCGGGTCGGCCACTCGGACGCCGCCAAGCTCCGCGAGGCCGCCCAGGAGGCCCGCCGCTGGGACTCCAAGTACGGCGGCGGGGACTGGCGTTCGTCGATGGTGCCGGAGTGCCTGCGGGTGGAGGCGGCCCCGCTGCTGCTGGCCTCGTACAGCGACACCGTCGGCCGGGCGCTGTTCGGCGCGACCGCCGAACTGACCAGGCTGGCCGGGTGGATGGCCTTCGACACCGGGCAGCACGAGGCCGCCCAGCGCTACTACATCCAGGCCCTGCGGCTCGCCCGGGCCGCCGCCGACGTGCCGCTCGGCGGCTACGTGCTCGCCTCGATGAGCCTCCAGGCCGGCTACCGGGGCTTCGCCGAGGAGGCGGTGGACCTCGCCCAGGCCGCCCTGGAGCGCAACCGGGGCCTGGCCACCGCCCGGACGATGAGCTTCTTCCACCTGGTGGAGGCCCGGGCCCAGGCCAAGGCCCGCAACGCGGCGGCGTGCGCGACGGCACTCGGCGCGGCGGAGAGCGCACTCGAACGGGCCCGCGCCGGGGATCCCGATCCGGCGTGGATCGACTTCTACGCCTACGACCGGCTCGCCGCCGACGCCGCCGAGTGCTTCCGCGACCTCGGAGTGCCCTCCAAGGTCCGCCAGTTCACCCGCGAGGCACTGGCCAAGCCCACCGAGGGCTTCGTCCGCTCGCACGGCCTGCGCCTGGTGGTCTCGGCGATGGCCGAGGCCGAGGCCGGCAACCTGGACGCCGCAGTCGCCGCCGGCGAGCGCGCCGTCGAGGTGGCCGGCCGGATCTCCTCCCAGCGCAGCCGGGAGTACGTGGTGGAGATGCTGCGCCGCCTGGAGCCCTTCCAGGGCGAGCGCCGCGTCCGGGAGCTGACCGAACGGGCCCGCGCGGTCCTGGTCGCCCCGGCGTGACCGGGGGCGAGCCCGGCGGTCGTTGAGGTGCACCGGCAAGAGGGGCCCCGGGCACCCAGGCCCGACACCGCCGGCCGGCGCCACCGCCCGCCCCTCGGCGCCCTCGACCGGCCCCGCCCGGCGTGGCAGCATCGGCGGCGGGGGGAGCCGGGCGGACTGCGAGGAGCGGGCGGTGGCGTACGACTTCGACGTGCTGGTGGTGGGCGGCGGGATCGTCGGCCTCGCCACCGCGTACGCGCTGACCCGGGCCCGGCCGGGGCTGCGGCTCGCGGTGCTGGAGAAGGAGCCCGGCTTCGCCGCCCACCAGACCGGCCGCAACAGCGGGGTGATCCACAGCGGCGTCTACTACCGGCCGGGCTCGTACAAGGCCCGGTACGCGGTGGCGGGCGCCGCCGAGCTGGTGGCGTTCTGCCGCGAGCAGGGTGTCCCGTACGAGGTCACCGGCAAGCTGATCGTGGCCACGGGCCCGGAGGAGCTGCCCCGGCTGGCGGCGCTGGCCGAGCGCGGGCGGGCGAACGGCATCCCCGTCACCGAGGTGGACCGGGCCGGGATCGCCCGGTACGAGCCGCAGGTCACCGGGGTGGCGGGGCTGCACGTCGGTACGACCGGCGTCTGCGACTTCCCGGCCGTCGCCACCGCCTACGCCCGGCTGGCCCGGGAGGCGGGTGCGGAGCTCCGACTCGGCTGCGAGCTGCGGGCGGCGGCCCGGCGGGCGGACGGCGTGACGGTGCAGACCTCCACCGGGGAACTGCGCTGCCAGGTGCTGGTGAACTGCGCCGGGCTGCACAGCGACCGGATCGCCCGGCTGGCCGGGGACGAGCCCGGGGTGCGGATCGTGCCGTTCCGCGGCGAGTACTACGAACTGGCCGAAGGGCGACGGGACTTGGTGCGCGGCCTGGTCTACCCGGTGCCCGACCCGGCCTTCCCGTTCCTCGGCGTGCACCTCACCCGGGGCGTCCACGGGGACGTGCACGTCGGCCCGAACGCGGTGCCCGCGCTGGCCCGTGAGGGCTACGACTGGCGCACCGTGCGCCCGCGCGACCTGGCCGGGACGCTGGCCTTCCCCGGCACCTGGCGGATCGCCCGGCGGCACTGGCGCCAGGAGGTGGGCGAGTTGCACCGCTCGCTGTCGAAGCGGGCGTTCACCGCCGCCGTGCGGCGGCTGCTGCCCGCCGTCGCCCCCGAGGACCTGGTGCCGGCCGGCGCCGGGGTCCGGGCCCAGGCCGTGGCCCGGGACGGCTCGCTGCTGGACGACTTCGCCTTCGCCGGTTTCGACCCGGCCGACCCGCGCTCCCCGCGCCGCGCGGTGCACGTGCTGAACGCCCCCTCCCCCGCCGCCACGGCCTCGCTGCCGATCGGCCGCGAGGTGGCCCGCCGGGCGCTGGCGGCGCTGGAGGCCGGCGGATGAGCCCGGTCACAGCACCTTCGGGAGGGGCCCGGGGGCCCCGTAGACTCGGGGAATTGTGACTGCCACCGCCCCCATCCCCCAGCCCTCGCCGTCCGCCCGGTTGTCCGCCGCACCGGCCGGCTACCCCGCGCCGATGTACCCGCACAAGGCCACCGACGCCCAGCACCGCGAGCGGCGCATCCGCAGCTTCCAGCCGCGCCGGGGCCGGATGACCAACGCCCAGGCGGGCGCCCTGGACCGGGGCTGGGAGGCCTACGGCATACCGATCGACGGCAGCCCGCTCGACCTGCGGGAGCTGTTCGGCGAGCTGCCGGTCACCCTGGAGATCGGCTTCGGCATGGGCGAGACCACGGCCACCATGGCCGCCGCCGACCCGGCCATGGGCATCCTCGCCGCCGACGTCCACACCCCCGGCCACGGCAACCTGCTCGGCCTGCTGGAGCGCGACGGCTCGCGGAACGTGCGGCCGGCCGCCGGCGACGCCGTGATCCTGCTGCGCGACATGCTGCCGGACGCCTCGCTGGCCGGCCTGCGGGTCTACTTCGCCGACCCGTGGCCCAAGCCCAAGCACCACAAGCGCCGGCTGGTCCAGCCGTCCTTCCTGGAGCTCGTGCTGCCCCGGCTCGCCCCCGGCGCCCTGGTGCACTGCGCGACCGACTGGGAGCCGTACGCGGAGCAGATGCTGGCCGTGCTGTCCGCCTCGCCGGAGCTGGAGAACCTGCACCCCGAGGGTGACGGCAGCGGCTGGCTGGAGCCCGCGGACCACCCGGACGGCAGCATCCCCGGCTACGCGCCGCGGCCGGACTGGCGCCCGGTCACCAAGTTCGAACGGGCCGGACTGGCCAAGGGGCACGTCGTCCACGACCTGCTGTTCCGCCGCCGCTGAGCCGCCGTCGGCCGTTCGAACAGGCCACCACGCGCTGACCGGGGGGCCGTTCCCCGGACGGACGGTTCGTCCCGAGTCCTCCCGACGGGCGGGTGCGGTGGCCTACCCTGTGCCGCATGGGCAGCCCGGCCGGCGGCGGGTCCCGGGCCACCGTCCAGGCCGCCGCCGACGCACCGGAGACGGTCCCGCGCACCGGCGACACCCGGACCATCCCGGGGCCCCGGAGGCGCCGGGCCCACCGCCTCGTGCCCCGGGCCGGCGCCGCTTCACCGCCACCGCCACCGGCCGGAGCCGCCGCACCGCCCCGGCGCGGCCGCTCGGTGGCGGTCTCCTCCGTCACCGCCACCGCCGTACTGACCCTGGCCGGCTGCGGGGTGCTGATCCTGCACCTGGTCCAGCGCCAGACCGGCACCGTCGGCCTGCTGGTCGGCGTCGGCCTGGCGATGGTGCCGCTGCCGTTCGTGCTCGGCGCCCTGGCCTGGCTCAACCTGACCGCCCGGGTGCCGCTGCGGCACACCGTGTTCTGCCTCGGCTGGGGCGCCTGCGCGGCCACCACCGTCGCCATCGTGGCCAACAACTGGACCGCCAACTACCTGACCTCGCACCAGGGCCCGCTCGGCGAACTGCTGGGCGCCGGCATCGCCACCCCGCTGATCGAGGAGACCGCCAAGGCCACCGCCCTGCTGGTGCTGCTGCTGCCGCTCGGCCAGCGGCTGCGCTGCCACGGCCGCCGCACCGGCCGCCCCTGCGCTCCGCTGCTGCACCGGCTGCCGGCCCCCCGGCTCCCCCGGACGTACGCCCGCCGCCCGGCCGTTCCGCACGCCCGGGGCCGGCTGCGGCTGCGCCCCTACCTGCGCCCGCTGCCGTACCTGCGCCCGGCCCCGCCCTCCGGCGGCGGCCCGCACCGCCGCTCCCGGCCCCGCACCCTGGCGGCCGGGGTGGTGCTCGGCGGGATGACCGCCTGCGGCTTCGCCTTCACCGAGAACGCCCTCTACCTGGGCCGGGCGTTCACCACCGACCAGCGGCAGCGGCTGGACAGCATCGGCCTCGGCGATCCGCCCAGCCTGCGCGACTTCGACGGCACCGTGCAGACCTTCGTGCTGCGCGCCCTGCTCTCCCCCTTCGCGCACCCGCTGTTCACCGCGCTCACCGGGATCGGCCTGGCCGTCGCCCTGACCACCGGTCGGCGCTGGCTGGCCCGGCTGGCCGCGCCGACCGGGCTGCTGCTCGCGATGGCGCTGCACGGCACCTGGAACGCCGCCGCCGACCTCGGCACGGACGGCTTCCTGGTGGTGTACGGGGCGCTGATGGTGCCCTGCTTCGCCGCGCTGGTCTGCTTCGCGGCCTGGGCCAGGTCCCGGGCTGCCCGGCACGCCGCCCGGCGCGACAGGCGCTCCGCCAGGGTGGTCTGAAGAACCGATTTCCCATCTCGGCGACTTCCCCGTATTGTTGTGTTTACCGACGCGGGGTGGAGCAGCTCGGTAGCTCGCTGGGCTCATAACCCAGAGGTCGCAGGTTCAAATCCTGTCCCCGCTACTCAGTAGCAACGAAAGGCCCGGAGGATTCGTCCTCCGGGCCTTTCGCGTTCCCCGGCACGGCGAAGGAACGTTCTGCCGCGAAGCCGCAACAGGACCTGGGCCCCCGTCAGCGGAGACCTCCCGAACGACGGCAGCCCGAACGACGGCGGCCCGGCCGTCGGCTGCCGGGCGGGCCACCGATAAATCCGTTGCCCTCCGGCCGGTGGGCTGCCTATCGTGGCGGCACACTGAAGGGAGGTGATCCTGAATTGAGTTCCATCAGGATGCGTGAGGTGGCTGCTCGCTAGAGCCGCCCCTGCCTGCGCGGGGTGAGGCCTGAGGCCTCCGGCAGGCGAAATCCATAGCAGTCACCCGGCCCGCAGGCCCACCGGAACATCCCCGGTGCCTCGGCGCCAGGCCAGTGCACGGGCCGGCGCGGAGGAGCAGCCTGCGGGCTGTCTGCGTTCTCCGCCGCCCTCCGGCGTCTTCCGCCGCTCTTGGTCGTCACCCGCGCCCTGTCCGGGGCGCCCCCGGGTCGTTCCCGCGGTGGGGCCGCGGCGCTAGAGTCGGCGCGGGTTCCGGAGCGGAGCGGCGCGGGCACAGGGGGTAGGCGATGGCGAAGGCGCGGCGGCGGAGCGGCACGACGGCCCTGCGGACGGCACGGTGGGCCGCGCCCGGGGCGCTGGCCGGGACGGGCCTGCTCGGGCTGCTGCTCTTCTCGCTCGGCCGGGAGCAGGCCTGGCAGGCTTTCGGCGGCGGGCTGGTGGTGGCCGGGGCCTCGACGGTGCTCGGCGGCGCGCTGGGCTTCCTGTTCGGAGTGCCCCGGGTGCGCAGCGGCAGCGGCGAACCGCAGGGCTCGTACGCCCCGAACACCAACCTGGAGCAGGTGTCCGACTGGCTGACCAAGGTGCTGCTGGGCGTCGGGCTGACCCAGCTCGGCTCGCTCGGCGAGCGGCTGCACCAGCTCGGCACCGCACTGGCCCCCGCGCTGGGCGGGGAGGACGCCGCGGTGCCGTTCGCGGCGGCACTGGTGCTGTACTTCGTGGTCTTCGGCTTCCTGGCCGGCTGGCTGGTGACCAGGCTCGCGCTGCCGCAGGTGCTGACCGACGCCGACCAGGCCCTGGACCTCTTCCTCGCCGGGCAGGACCGCGACCGGCGGGGCGACAAGGTGGGCGCCGACGACCTGCGGGTCCGGGCGATGCAGCAGCTCGGGCTGCTGGGGGGCAGCGCGGAGCAGTCGGCCGCGCTGGCCGCGCAGTTGCCGCCCGCCTCCTCGCCCTCGTCCGGGCCGGAGGGCGTGGTGGCCGAGGTCCGCTCGACCGCGCGCCGCTCGGCGCTGACCGCCGACCAGGTGCGGGCGCTGTACGCGGACGGCTCCGAGGGCCGCCGGATCCAGGCGCTCGCGCTGATGCAGGGCGACCCGTCGCTGGCCGACCTGCCGAGCCTGCTGGACGCGATCGAGCGCCCGCGCTCCGGCTTCGAGCAGTACCACGCGCTGCTGGCCGCCCGGGGGCTGCTCTCCCGGCTGCCCGGCGCCGAGGCGCAGCGGCTGCGGGACGCGGTGGCCGGGCAGCTGGTGCTGCCGGAGGGGATCCCGTACGGGTCGGACCGCAGCTGGCTGGCGGAGAAGATCCTGTCCCGGCTGGAGGCGACGGCCTTCGTCCCGACGCAGCCGGCCCCACCCACCGAACCTGCCCAACCGGGACAGCCGGCCCCACCCGCTCAGCCCGTCCAGCCCGCTCAGCCCGTCCAGCCCGTCCAGTCGGCTCCGTCCGCGGGCGACCACAGCTAGCTGCTGAACTCCTTGACGGTGAAGCGCAGTTCGGGCTGCTCCCAGGGCGTCTTGACCTGCGGCGGGCGGGTGCCCGTGCGCTCGGCGCCCATCTGGAGGTAGAAGCCCTCGGCGGGCGGGTGGGACACCACCTTGACCGAGGCGATCCCGGCCGCCCGGGCGCGCTCCAGCATGTCCGCGATCAGCTTCCGCCCGATGCCGAGCCCCTGGGCCTCGTCGGCGACGAACATGAGGTCCAGTTCGGCCGGTTCGCGGATCAGGCCGTAGAAGCCGAGCAGTCGGTCGGTGGTCGGGTCCGAGGCCAGGAACACCTCGTGCCGGGCGACGTACTCGGGGGTGACCCGGTAGCCGTCGATCATCGCCGCGTAGTCGCCGCGGTAGGCGGTGGAGGCCTGGATCAGCTCGGTGAGCCGGTCGGCGTCGGCCGCCCCGGCGCGCCTGATGGTCGTCTCGCTCATGCGGGCGAGTATAGGGGTGCTGACCATGAGAGACCATTACTTTTCGGCGGCGGACCGGCGGCGGTGGTCGGCGGACCGCAGGACCAGGACGCGGCGGGTGCGGCCGTCCGCGGCGCGGGGGAAGCGGCGGATCTCGCTGGCGACGCGGCGCTCGCCGAGCGCGTACCGCAGCGGGTCGAGGTGGGCGCAGCGGAGGCCGTGGCCGTCGTGCAGCGGCTGGACGCGGACCTCGCCGTCCGGGGAGGTCACCCGGACGAGTTCCACCAGGGCGGCCAACTGCCTCTCGGGGCCGAACAGTTCGGGGTAGGCGAAGAGCAGGTAGCCGCTCAGGGTGAGCGCGAAGGCGCCGTCCGCGAACGGCAGTCGGGGCAGCGCGGCGGCCACGTACTGCTGCGGGTGCGCGGCCGAGTCGGCGGCGAACAGGCGGCGGGCGCGGTCCCAGCTGCGCAGGTAGCGGTCCGGCCGGCAGGAGCGCGGCGACGGGTACAGGTGCGGGCGGGCGGCCATCGCGGTGGCCATCGACGCCCGGGCCGCCAGCGCGTGGGCCGCGACCTCGGGTGCGGGGAGCGCGTACGCCGGGTCGGCGGCGATCACCCGGCAGCCGAGCCGGCGCGCCTCGGCGGCCAGGCCGGCCGCGCCGCCCGGGCAGTCCAGCACCGGGCCCGGCAGCGCGGCGAGTTGGGCCCGGGTGAGGTCGAACAGGTCGCAGTACTCGTCCAGCGGGCGGGAGGTGACCAGGATGTCCCGGCCCAGGGCGCCCGGGTCGGCGGGGGTGTGTGCGGCGGCCACCCGGCCATCCGAACACGGGCCGGCCCCGCCCGCATCCGGAGCACGTCCGGGGCGCGGGCGGGGCCGGTGAGGCGGGCGGGACCGGGGAAGCGAGTGGGACCGGGCAGGCCCGCGGGGTTCAGCGGCCGAGCAGGCCCTGGGCGGCGGCCCGGTTCACGTTGGTCAGGCCGCGGACCAGCTGCGCGGTGAGGATGATGAGCAGCACCCCGACCAGCGAGAAGCCGGCGATCTGCCAGGCCCCCTCGACGTAGTAGACGTGCTGGACGTTGTCGCTGTCGTAGAAGTCGAAGAGCCGGTACCCGCGCCACGGGGTGAAGGCCGGGAAGACCCACTGGTAGAGCGGGTACAGCGCCATCGCCCAGCCGAGCAGCAGGAACACCAGCGACAGGGCGAAGCTGAGGACCGCCCACGGGAACATCACCACCTGGTAGAACGCGGCCTTCCACCCGGACGGGTCCGCCAGCCGCGCGGTGATCGCCCCCCAGGTGCCCGGGCGGGTCTGGCGCACCGGCGCCGGGGCGGGCACGTCCAGGGCCAGCATGCCGCGCACCCGGGCCCGCTCCATCCGGCCCATGCCGCGGGCGACGGTGGTCAGGAGGGCGAGCACGGGCAGGCCGAGGACGGTGACGAAGGTGCCGACCCCCATGCAGAACAGGATGATCGAGACGGAGAAGCCGATGACCGACAGCGGCAGGCCGGTGAGCGTGTAGCCGATCTCGCGGTAGTAGTGCTTGGAGAACGGCGCCCGCCAGACGGCCGGCGGCTCCTCGGTCCGGTGGGCCCGAGCGGGACGCGGGTCGTCGCCGTAACCACCGAGGACGTCCCACTCGCGGTCCTGCGTGCTTCGGCTGATGCTCATGTCCCGGCCCCGGTCCCTCGTTCTCGGCTGCTGATGGCATCAGTCTGGTCGAACGGCGGGCCGGGGAGGATCCGGAGGCCTGGCGGATCGGGGGTGGGGTTAACCCCCCGGGCCTGACCCGGCAGGCCTGCCCCGGGTCCGTGCCGAATGTCCGCGCCGGACGTCCACTCCGGATGTCCGCGCCGAAAGGTCAGCCGGCCGCGCCGGTCCACTCGTCGGCGAGCAGCGAGTACAGGTACGAGTCGGACCAGGCGCCGCCCTTGTACAGGTCGTGCCGGACCCGCCCCTCCAGCTGGAACCCGAGCCGGAGGAGCACCTTGGCGGAGGCGGCGTTGTCCACGTCGACCCGGGCCGCCAGCCGGTGCACGCCGAGGGCCTCGAAGGAGAGCTCGCAGAGCAGGCCGGCGATCTCGCCCGCGTAGCCGCGGCCCCAGACGTCGCGGCCCAGCACGTAGCCGAGGTGGGCGGAGCGGTGCTTGCCGAGGGTGAGGGAGGCGTGGGCGATCGGCGTGGCGTCCACCGGGTCCTCGGCGTCGTCGCGCCGGGTGACGGCCAGCCGGTAGGTGTCCCGCTCCGGCGCCATCGCCTCCTCCAGGTAGAGCTCGATCTGGTCGGCGCAGGTTTCGCGGTCGCGCGGCTCGAAGGGGAGGTAGCGGGTGACCTCCGGGTCGCCGAACAGCCCGTGCAGCGCGTCCACGTCGCCGGGGGTGTGGTGATACTCGCGGATGGCCAGCCGGGGGCCGGTGAGTCGTACGGGGACCATGGCAGCCGACCCTACTCCCGGCCAGCGGTTACCGTTCGAGCTATGAACGACGAAGACCTGCGGCTCGCCCCGCGCACCAGGGCCGCCGACCTGCTCGCCTGGGCGGCGGAAGAGGACCGCACCCCGGTGGCCGAAGCGCCGCTGCGCGCGGTGCTGGCCCTGCTGGAGCTGGGCGAGGGCAGGATGCACGACGGCTGGCCCGAACTGACCTCGAACGCGGTGGAGCACCTGCTGTACGAGCGGCTCTACCTGTACGTCCAACCCGAACCGGAGGCGGACCCGTTCGCGTACGGCGCCGCCGTCCGGCTGCTGACCGACCACCAGCGGGCCGCCAAGCGGCTCAACGCCAAGCGCCAGGAGCGGCTGCACGCCGAGGCCGAGTGGCAGGGCGAGGTCGCGGCCGGGCTGCTGCGCCGCGCCGACCTGGTGACCTGGCCCCGGCTGTACGCGCTGCTGCTGCACGCGTACGGGGCGGACGTCACGGATCCGGAGGCGGTGCGGGAGTGGCTGACCGGCTTCCGGGAGCTGGCGCAGGAGGAGCGGCTGGCCAGGTTCGCCGCACTGGCGCAGACCGGCTGGCTGGACGAGGTGGACGAGCAGGGCTGGAGCCCGACCCGGGTGATCTCGGTCGGCATGGCCACCGACGGCGCGCGTCGGCTGCTGGAGCAGGGCCTGATGCGGCGCAGCTACCGCAACCTGACCGAGCTGACCGCGCTGGGGCGGCCGATGCCGGACGAACTGGCCGGGGACTTCGGGGCGTTCGAGGAGGCGGCGGTGGAGGCCGCGCTCGACCTGTACGGGGAGTGGACGGTGCCCGGGCTGCCGCGACTGCTGGTGGAGGAGTTCCCGGACCTCGCGCCGGAGCCGGGGCAGGAGGAGATCGACGCGTATCTGGCGGGGCTGGCGCAGGAGGAGTTCGACGCCCGCCTGGAGGAGCTGGCGGGGCCGGCGCAGGAAGAGTCCGACGCGCACCCGACGGGGCCGGCCGACCCGGCGGACCCGGCGCAGGAGTGACGCGGCGAATACCCGCGGGGCGGGGGGCGCTGGGTGGGGGGGGGGC
>NZ_JBHWIJ010000196.1:0-6528 GCF_042732255.1 Kitasatospora sp. NPDC059803
AGGGGGCCCTGCGGCATCCGGCCGGTCAGCGGCCGCCGTGGATCAGTTCGACGGAGAAGCCGTGGTCGGTGGAGACGGCAGGCGTTTTGACCTGCGTGACCCCGGTCGCGGCGTCGTAGTACCAGCCCGAGGCGGCCGAGTCGAGCGCCGCCGCCGAGTCCAGCCGGGGCAGCGGTCCGCCCTGCGTGACGACCAGGCGCGGGGCGGGCTTGCCGTGCACGGTGAAGCGGTACCCCCGCTCGGCCGGCTTGCCGGTGTAACTCCCCACGCTGGCACCGACCTTGACGACGGTGACCGGCCCGTGGGCGCGGACGTCCACCCGCTGGGTGGCCGAGGCGCCGGCGGCGAAGCCGCGGGTGACGCCGTCGTCCTCGTACAGGGTGTACGAGGAGTCGCCCTGCGGGTAGAGGTCGTAGTCGAGCCGGGTGCGGTCCCGGTTCTCCCAGGACAGCGTGCCCTCGGGCCACATCGGCACGATCGAGCCGCCCTTGACGAACAGCGGCAGGGTGTCGAGCGGCGCGGAGTACCCGTTGATCGTGGTGGGGCCCTGGTAGGTGCGCCCGGTCCAGTAGTCGGTCCAGGTGCCCTTGGGCAGGTAGATGCCGTCGCGCACCGAGGTGTCGGAGTAGACCGGCGCGACGAGGAAGTCCGGCCCAGCCAGGAACTCGTACTTGGCGTTCGGGCCGAGGGCCGCCGGGTCGTCCGGGTACTCCAGGGCGAGCGGGCGCACCGCGCCGACGCCCGTCTTGGTGGCCTCCGCCGACAGCGTGTACATGTACGGCAGCAGCCGCTCCTTCAGCTGGAGGTACTTGCGGTTGATCGAGGTGTAGGGCTCGCCGTCCAGCCAGGGCTGCTGGTCGCGCTGCTCCTTGCCGGCCATGTCCTTGGCCCAGCCGTCCATGGTCATGATGGCCGGGAGGAAGGACTTCCACTGGAGGTCGCGGGTGTACATCTTCGGGTCGCGGCGGTAGATGGAGCCGACGTCGCCGGTGTTGTAGGCGATGCCGGACATGGTGGCGCCGGCGTAGGTGGGGATCTGCCAGCGGATGTAGTCCCAGGACAGGCTCTGGTCGCCGCTCCACAGGACGCCGCAGCGCTGGGCGCCGGCCCAGGAGACGGGCAGCCAGACGAAGCCGCGGGCGTCGCTGCCGTCCTCGATGCCGGCCTTGGCCTGGTCGCAGGCGTTCAGCGCGAAGTCGTAGCCGTTGCCGACCCAGGCGACGTCGAGCTTGCGCACCCGGACGCCGGCCTTGACCTCGGCGGCCTGGTCGGGCAGGCCGTTCTGGGTCCAGAGCCCGAGCTGGGCGTGGTCCTTGCGCAGGCCCTCGCCGGTCTGGGCGAGGTTCTCGTAGCCGCAGCCGTAACCGTCGTTGACGAGCATCCAGCCGAGCGGCATCTGGTTCTGTGCGTAGCCGTCGGCGACCTTGAGCGAATCCGTGGTGTGGCGCTCGCCGCGGTTGGCGTTGTGCAGGTAGCAGTCGGCGGAGCCGGGTTCCAGGCCGTAGACGGGCGGCATGAAGGGCTTGCCGACCAGGGCGGTGTACTTGCCGATCACCGACTTGACGTCGCCGGTGAAGTAGTAGGCGTCCAGGCGTCGTTCCTGCTGGCCGGTGTGCACGGGCGAGCCGAAGTCGTAGATGCCCGGTGCGAGGGTGTTGCGGAAGACGCCGTAGCCGGCGGTGGAGATGTAGAACGGCTGCGAGTTGTTGTAGCCGCCCTCGTTCCAGTTGGTGCTGTTGGCGACGTGGACGGTCTTGTCCCGGTGGGAGAAGGAGCCGTTCTGTTCGCCGCCGCCGAAGAACTGCTCGTCGGCGCCGCGGACCAGGCTCTGCCGCAGCCCGCTGGTGGACCAGCGCAGCGGGGCGTCCTCCTGCCAGACGGCGGTGCGGTTGTCGGCCTTGTACAGGCCGAACCTCAGGGGGTGCTTGTAGACCCGCAGCACCTGGTCCTTGGAGCGGATGCCGTAGTAGTCGCCGGCGTCGAACGACGAGGTGCTGCGCTGGAGTTCGGGCTGCTTGCGGATGATGGTGCTGCCGGCCGGGTCGGTGAGCACGCCGTCCGGGGCGGCGCGCAGCCGCAGCTGGTCGTCGGCGAGGAAGTCGACCTTGGCCTTGAGGGTGCCGGCGGCGATGTCGTAGCTGCCCTGGCCGCCGGAGAAGGAGGTGAGGTTTCCCGCGTCGGCGGTCTGCGGCAGGTAGGCGCGGCCGGTGAAGGAGCCGCCGTGCACGTCGTAGGGGACGACCAGGACGTGGTAGGTGCCCGAGGCCTTCGGGATGACGGTCGCCTCGGGGTTGGCGGTGCCCGCGCTCTCGGCGACCTCCTTGCCGTTGGCGTCGTAGATGTAGAGGTCGAAGTCGTCGGTGGGGTTCTGCCACTGGATCGAGAGCGGGACGCCGCCCTCGGGGTTGTCGTCCCAGTAGCCGGCGGGCGCGTCGACGGTCAGGTCGAAGCGGCCGCAGACGGTGCCGTCCGGGTCCTGGGTGGCGGACGGGCAGGAGGTGGCGCCGCCGAGGGTGCCCTTGGCGTACGTGGGGCTCTGCCAGGTGGTGCTCTGGTGGCTGCCGTCGAGGACGGCGGAGCCGGGGGTGGCGGCGCGGGCCGGCAGGGCGGGCCCGGCGATGGCGGCGATGCTGGTGAGGGCCACGGTGAGGGCGGCCCGGCGGAGGCGAGGTCGTACCAAGCGCACGGTGTGTTCTCCCGTCGGATGAGCAAGAGATGTTCACTTACTGCGCGAAGCTGCTTGAACATGGGGGAATACAAGCAACATTCACAGTTATGGCCGGTCCATGTCAATGGTGGAGCCGCCGTTCTCGACACCCCGGACGGCGGCCGGGGCTACTTCACCGATCCGGCGGTCAGCCCGGAGACGACGTGGCGCTCGATGACGGCGAACAGCACCACGACCGGCACGATCGCGACCACCGATCCGGCGAACAGGTAGTTCCACTCCACGGTGTAGTTGCCGATGAAGCCGTTGATACCGACGGTCAGCGGCTGGCTCTCCGGGGCCGTCGACAGGGTCAGGCCCATCACGAACTCGTTCCAGGCGGAGATGAAGGTGAAGATCACCGCGGTGACCACGCCGGGCATGGCCAGCGGCAGCACCACCCGGCGCAGCGCCCCGAGCCGGCCGAGGCCGTCGAGCAGCGCGGCCTCCTCCAACTCGACCGGGATCGAGCCGATGTAGGCGGTGAGGATCCAGACGGCGAAGGCCAGGTTGAAGGCGGCGTTGCAGAGGATCAGCGTCCAGACCGAGTTGAGCATGTCCAGCTGGTAGAACTCGCGGTAGAGGCCCACCAGCAGCGAGGTCGGCTGGAACATCTGGGTGACCAGGACGAGCAGCAGGAAGAGCTTGCGGCCCCGGTACCTGAACCGCGCGGTGCAGTACGCGGCGGGCAGCGCGACCAGCAGCGCCAGCACGGTGGAGCCGCCGGCGACCAGCAGGGTGACCTTGAGGTTGGCGCCGAGCGTCGACTCGCGCCAGACGTCGACGAAGTTGGACCAGGCGGGGTGGCGCGGCAGGTAGCCCGCGTCGCGCAGCTCGTCGGCGGGGCGCAGCGCGGTGACGGCCATCTCCAGGTACGGGAGCAGGAAGACCGCCGCCAGCAGCCAGGCGGCCGCCGCCATGACCAGGGTGCGCGGCCGTATCCGAGCCCGGATCCGCGGCTCGGTCTGCGGCCGGATCCGGCGCGCGGGCGGGCGTGGCCGGCGTGTGGGCGGGCGGGCCGTCAACGCTCCTCCCCGTTCCAGCGGCCGACCTTGAGGAAGACGAGCACCATCAGCACCACCAGGGCGAAGTTGACCACCGACATGGCCGCGGACTCGCCGATGTCGGTGTTCTTCAGCTGGTACATGAACACCGTGCTGGTGGCCGTGGCGCTGCCGGGGCCGCCCTGGGTCATGCCCCAGATGACGGGGAAGGAGTTGAAGACGTTGATCAGGTTGATCACGAGGCCGACCAGGAAGGCCGGGCGCAGCAGCGGCAGGGTGATCCTCCGGTAGGCCTGCCACGGGGAGGCGCCGTCCACCCGGGCCGCCTCGTACAGCTCGCCGGGGACGGTCTGCAGGCCGGCGAGCAGGGTGTAGGTGGTGAACGGCAGCGAGACGAAGACGGCGACGAGGACCATCCAGGGCCAGGCGGTCGACGGGTCGCCGAGCCAGTCCCGGGGGCCGTCGACCAGGCCGAGGTCGGTCAGCGCGGTGTTGAGCACGCCGGCCGTCCGGTCGAGCATCCACCGGAAGCCGATGGCGGTCATCAGGACGGACGCCGCCCAGGGGGCGATCAGGGCCCAGCGGGCGAACCTGCGCCCGGGGAAGCGCTGGTTGAACAGCTGGGCCAGGCCGAGCGAGAGCGCCATCGTCAGGCCGACGACGGCCACCGTCCAGACCACCGTCGAGAGCAGCACCCGGCCGAGGTCGGCCTCGCCGAAGAGCTTGCGGTACTTGTCCAGCCCGGCGGAGCCGCGGACGAATCCGCTGGTGCTGATGCGCAGGAACGAGGTGCGGGCCATCTCGTAGACGGGCCACAGGACGACGGCCAGGATCAGCAGGACGGCCGGGGCGATCCACGGCAGCGGTCCGAGCCGGCCGGGGCCGGAGCCCGTCCGGGCGGGCCGGCCGGGCCCGGAGGCCTGGGGGGTGGGGGAGTCGAGGGACACGGCGGTGCCTTTCGGACGGGGCGCGGGCCAGGGCGGGCGTGCCCTACTTGTTCGCGACGGCGTCCCGGGCCTTCTTCTGCAGGTCGCCGAGCACCTTGGCCGGGTCGCCGGCGACGGCGGTGCCGATGCTCTTCTTGAGCTCGGCCGAGACCGCGTCCCAGGTGGTGTTGCCGAGCGGGTAGAAGGCGGCGTTCGGCAGGAGGGCGAAGAACGGTTCGAGGTCCTTGTGCTTGCCGCTGGCGGTCATCTCGCGCAGGGTGCCCTGGGTGACCGGCATCAGGTTGTAGGTCTCGTCGAAGGCGAGCGTGTTGTCCTTGGAGTACGCGAAGTCGAGGAACTTCCTGATCTGGTCGCGGTGGCCGTTCTTCTTGAAGGCCATCGTCCAGTCCGCGACGCCGAGGGTGGAGGCGAGCGGGCCCGTCCTGCCGGGGACGGGCGCGACGCCGTAGTCGACCTTGCCGTCCTTGGACATCTGGATCAGCGAGGGGTGGCCGTTGGCCATGGCGGCCTTGCCCGCGGCGAAGTCGGCGAAGGCGGTCTTGCGGTCGGTGGTGGCCGGGTTGGCGTAGGTCAGGCCGGTGTCGACGAGGTTGGCCTTGAGCCAGCGGAAGGTGTCGACGTTGGCCTGGCTGTCGATGGCGTACGTGCCGTCCTTGGCGGTGGGGCCGCCGCCGTTGCCGAGCTCCCAGATCATGCTCTCGCCCTGGGCCTCCTCCGGGCCGAGCGGCAGCGCGTAGGGGGTGACCCCGGGCGCCTTGGCCTTGATCAGTTCGGCGTCCTTGCGCACCTCGTCCCAGGTGGTGGGCGGCTGGGTGATGCCGGCCTGCTGGAAGACGGCCTTGTTGTAGAAGAGGGCGCGGGCGGAGGAGACGAACGGGATGCCGTACTGCACGCCGTCGACCCGGCCGGCGTCGGCGAAGCTCGGGATCAGGTCGGCCCGGGTGTCGGCGGACAGGACGTCCTCGGCCTTGTAGAGGAGGTCGTCGGCGACCTTGTCGGCGTAGCCCCCGGTCTGCAGGACGTCGGGGACGTTGCCGCTCTGGATCATCGTCTTGACCTGCTTGTCGATGTCGTTCCAGTTCATCACCTGGACGTCGACCTTGATGCCGGGGTTGGCCGCGGTGAACGCGGTGGCGACGCCGTTCCAGTAGGCCTTGGAGCTGTTGGACTCCTTCTCGCCGTAGTCGGCGGCGACGAGTTTGAGCGTCACGGCGCCGTTCGGGGAGGACCCGCCACTGCTGCCGCCGCACGCCGTGAGGGCGAGCGCGCCGACGGCACAGACCGCCCAGAGGGCACGTACACGTGTGTTCACCGCAGTTACCGCCTTCGTACGCCGCTTGATCCTAATTGCTTGAAGAGCGCTGGTTCTGAGCAGATTCGAAAGAGCGTGGCGTCGGGCAGTATTCACGAGGCGGACCGGCGGGGTCGAGGTGTCGCCCGGATGTCGTTATCGGACCGTTGCATGACAACTGGCGGTGCAGCAGAGAGCCCGGCCGGTTCTCCCCGGCCGGGCACCCCGCGTGAACAGGTCAGACGCGTGCGACCCGGACCCCGCAGGCGGCGATCGCCTTCTCCTGCGCGGCGGTGGCCTCGTCGTCGGTGACGAGGTCGTGCACCTCGGCGAGCGGGCAGATCTTGGCGAAGGTCACCCGGCCGATCTTGGTGCTGTCCGCCAGGACCACCGAGCGCGCGCTGGCGTGCAGGAACGCGCGGTCGGTCTGGGCCTCCATCTCGTCGTGCGTGGTGCAGCCCTCCTGCGCCGTCAGGCCGTCCACCCCGATGAACGCGAGGTCCAGGTGGTACTGGGCGAGCATCCGGGGGGGGGGGCGCCCCCCCCCCCCCTAAGACCAGCGGGGGGGCGGGCCGCGCG